>NZ_CALPCF010000014.1:0-78554 GCF_943192965.1 Senimuribacter intestinalis | reverse complement strand
GTCAGAGTAAATTCTATGTAAGTCTTTGCCATTTGAAATTCCAGTGATACGCAGAATTTATTTTGGCAAATAATAAACGAGACAATTTCTTGTTGCATTTCCACTGCACAATTGTTATATATGTAAAGAGAACAAAATACTGCCGAAAGGAGGTACGCAAATGTCATGGACAGCAAGGTGCTGGAGCAGCTTTACCGCAAATACGAGAGAGAGCTATACCTGTATATTTATTCCATCTGCAAAGACAAGCATGCGGCGGAAGATCTGCTGCAGGAAACTTTTTTAAAAGCCATTCTGGCTCTGCCAGACGGTCATACCAATATGCGTGCCTGGCTTTACCTGGTAGCAAGAAACCTGACCTATAATGCAATAAAAAAAGCAGGAAGGTATGAGAACATGACAACTGACCCTGCAGCGAAAAAAAGCGCAGAGCCGCTGGAAATCATTTTGCAGCAGGAACAGTACAAGCTGCTCTATAAAAACCTGCAGCGGCTTTCCGCAAGATCGAGGGAAATTTTAATCATGCAGTACTTCGGCCAGCTATCCCACAAGGAAATAGGCACTGTACTGGCAATGACTCCGTCAGCTGTGCGCATGGCAGCTGTACGAGCCAGAAAAGAACTGAAAACCCATATGGAGGAAGAAAAATGAGATATCGTGAACTACTCGAATTATATAAAAAAGGCGAATTAGCAGAACAAGAGGCGGAAAAAGTTCGCACCGATATTGAACGTCAGGAGGCCATCACTGACTACCTTTTAGAAGTCGAAGAAGTGTTTGACATCAGCCTGCCAGAGGATTTTTCGCAAGAAAGAGCATTGTCAGACTCTGAGGATTTTGTAAAGGTCATCAATCGTTCTATTAGAAAAGCCTTCCGAAAGCTGGGCGTAACCATACTGGTGCTGGCGCTGATTATGATACTATTCATCCAGTTCGCTCTGCCACACATTGTATCCCTGTTTTATTACGATCCAGGAAAAATCATCGGTGAGGAAGAATACAGAACTACCAAGCAGATAGAATTGGATATGGCAATTTACACCAGTCTGATGCTGCCCGGCTATTACCGCAATGTAGTCAACGTGACCGATCGGGGATATGGTAACTACGACATCAATATCGCACAAAGTGTCTCCTACAACGGACGTTTCTCTGACATCTCTGGAAAAATCGAAAAAGGGCGCCTAACCCTTTATAACAATAATGTTCTACGCAGGCCACATATGAATATCTTCGGCTGGAGCGAAATTCTTTCTGAAACCAGAGATTCCTATGTGACAGATCAACCACTTTCAGAACTGACAGATCCTGTCGATTATCTTACCGTCTCCATGAACCCAGCAGACAAATACGTCGTCTTTGTCACGCTGAATCGGCAAATGCCTTACGAAGACTTCATTGCGTGGACAAAGAAGGAGGAAATTCCGGGGCTTCTATGGTGTGCGCCGTGCACACGTGCATCTGGCCCTCCACAAAATCTAGGTTTTTATTACGATTTCCTATACGGTGCAGCTATGGGTTGGGACAAAGACGCCTATCCGAACCTGTTCTTCGACACGGACAAAGGCATAGATATAGATAAAGAAAGCACCGTGCGGTCTCACTTTACCAGTCAACTTCGTTACCTTGCATCTAGAGAAGCGTTCTGTAAAATGTTAGAGATATATCCAGAAGAACTGTCTGCAGCTGCCGACTATGTTGAAGAAAACGGTCTCAGAATCTACGGCTTCGTCACGTTGGTAAACAAAGAGCAGGCAGAACAAATTGAAAAGTCAAATGAGGTCTTTCAAATCAGCGCGGAAGAGCTGATTTAAGCCATATAAAAACGCTTTGGGCAGATCTTTACCCGAAGCGTTTTTCTTTATCTATTCGCTTCTCCCCAAACACACAACTGATCTAAAACCCTCATCAGGGATTCTCCTCTTTCACTTAATCGGTACTCAACTTTCGGCGGAATTTGTGGATACTCTGTTCTGACAATCAGTCGATCACGTTCCAGTTCTTTCAGATTGGTGCTGAGGGTTTTGTCCGAAATATGTTTCAGATATCGCTTCAGCTCATTAAATCTCACAATCTCAAATTCCATCAGGCAATAAAGAATGACCATCTTGTGCTTGCCGGAAATCAGCGACAGAGTATAACTAAATCCTGTATCTTCAAAATTTGCTTTTTCAATATAATTTTTTATCATTTTATGCTTTCCTTTACGCTAGTACATTTCAAAAAAGACAGTACTTGTATTTTTTAAATTAATCAATATAATTATATATACAGGCACAAATCCTGTCAATTCAAAAAATGAGGTGACGATGATGAGAAAAAAACTGAATATAACAGAAGGCATTTTCCCAATGCCGGTTTTAATGGTAGCAGCTTACAATGAAGATGGCAGTGTCAATGTCATGAATGCTGCCTGGGGTACTATGCAGGAGCGCGGAAATGTAGCGCTTGTCCTGTCAGAAGGTCATAAGACAGTAAAAGATATCAAAGCCAGAGGCGCTTTTACTGTCAGCATCGCCGATGCAGAACATGTTGTAGAAGCTGACTATTTCGGCGTTGTATCCGGCAACGATACTGCTGATAAGTTTAAAAACAGCGGACTTACTGCAAGCAAAGCTGAGACAGTAGATGCGCCTGTTATCAACGAATTTCCACTCTGTCTGGAATGTGAGTTCATCGAATATCAGAACAACGAATATGGCTGCGGCGTAATTGGCAAAGTCGTAAATGTCACCGCCGATGAAAAAGTCCTCGTGGACGGTAAGATCGATATGTCTTTGGTAAACGCTATCGCTTTCGACCCTTATACCCACGGTTATTACAAAGTAACCGAGAGAGTCGGCGAGGCTTTCAAAGACGGACTTGCACTTAAAAAATAACCCCCTTCCTCGAAGCTTTGCTTCGGGTGGATCCCCGGAAGCCTGTTTGTTCTTGGCAATAAGAAACTACTTAAACGGAGCTGCCTGCATGAACAGAAAATCATTATTAGTACGCAGCTCCATTTTGATTCATGAAAAAGTAGCTGGAGAAAGTATTTTCCAGTAATCGTTTCGTCTTCGCAGGCTATCCCTGAAATTATTAAAGTTATACAGATTCATCAATTTGAAGATCTTTTGCACAACTTTGTCTCCCATCCATATCTTAAAGTTGTGCAAATTAAATCAATTCCGTAACTGCTGCAAAACTTTACCTCTGAAGAGACGCTTAAAGTTTTGCAAACCAATCTTATTCAGGGTCAACCGCACAACTTCATATCGAATCAACACTCGAAAGTTGTGCAAAGTAATTCTGATTTGCGGTTACCTGCACAACTTCGTCAGCCCAGAAAGCCTAAAAGTTGTGCGAATCAAGCTGATTTAGCGTGATCTGCACAACTTCAATCCATCTTACAAATTTAACATGAAAAAGGGTGGCTGTGCCCTATCAGTTCACCCGGATTCAGCGCCAGCAGTTCCTCTACCACAAACAATCCGTCCTTTCGAACCAGTCTATCATCAAACCAGATTTCTCCGCCGCCGTACTCCGGTCTTTGAATCAGCACCAAATCCCAATGCACGGAAGAACGATTTCCGTTATCTGCATCCTCATATGCCATTCCCGGCGTTAAGTGAATACTGCCGCAGATTTTTTCGTCAAAGAGAATGTCCTTCATCGGCTCCAGAATAAACGGATTTACGCCGATAGCAAACTCGCCGAAATATCGTGCGCCTTCATCACTGTCCAAATACTCGTTAATGCGCGCCGTATCATTAGCCTGTGCATCGACAATACGTCCATTTTCAATTTCAAAACGAACATTTTCGTAGAAAAAATTCCGATTGGGCAGAAATTCATCTTTCCCTCGGAGTCTGCATTTTTAAATCCATTTTTGCATTTGTTCTTTTAAATCTCGGAACATACTACAGTAAACATTTTTTGTTTTATCAATAATATCCAAAGCTACCGCTTCATTGTACGCATGGGATACATTATTCTTGGCTGACAGTGCACTGAGCCAAACTTCCTCATCAGTGACTAATCCTGCCTTATATGCAACCTTGACAACCTGCTTAGGCGATCCGCTGCGGCAATCTTCAAAGCCCTGATTGGTAAGAATCTCTTTCATTGCTTTCCATGCTAATTCAAAGCAAATCTCGTAAAGCTTTATCGAGCCAACCACCACCAAACTATTGTAAGGCGGCTCATAAAGAAAAACGTCCTGCAAATTCTCTAATGCCTTGCAAAAATTCTCATACTTTTTCATATATGGCTCTGCCCTCCCTCATAATAACATTGCACAGTTTCTCTGAAAGCACATCATTTAAGAATATTTTATACTGATTTCCTATGAAAGACAGTTTCACCCCTATCGGACTGCTACTTCTTGATATTATAGATACTACCCCTTCTCTCTTTCACGATTTAGTATTTAAGAGCAGAAAGCATGATAAGTATCTGAATTTGCTGTACACCTACATACGAAGTGACCGTGCAAAAGGACGCCTGCGGGAATCCTTTGACGATGACATAATCACCTATTTGTATTCCTCACTGGAATATATCGCGTATCAGTATCGCCAGAATAAAGGCTTAGATGAATCCGCCGAAAGAGAAATTTTTAAAAAAATGGCTGAAGTATTTTTCTTTGGCTTGTATAAAGACGGCATTGAAGACGAAATCCGTTAAGTAAATACTCCAATTTATATGCGAATCTCCTGCCATTTGCCGCAGCGAAATCTTATAAACAGCAGCAGTCCACGCACCACCAAATCCGCCGCATATGCAAGCCATACGCCGGAAAGACCCATGCCAAAAGACACTGCCAGCACATAGCCAAGACCGATGCGCAGTATCCAGATGCCAAAAAAGGTAGCATACATAGGGAATTTTGTATCTCCTGCCCCCTGCAATGCCCCGGTCAGCACCTGAACTAAAGCCGCAAAAGGCTGAAACCATGCGATAATTCTAAGCACATCTGTCACCATCTCTTGTACTGCCTGTGTTTTCGTAAAATGCAAAGCCAGCTGCGGCGCAAACAAGTAGAACATTGCACCTATAACCACCATAGTGCATGCGGACATCCAGTACGTTACCCTGACCTGTTCCTTTGCCCTGTCGATATTCTTTTCCCCCAAAGAAACACCTGTGATCGTGCAGATAGCAAGACCAAATCCCATCGCAGGAATATACGCGTAACTTTCAATCGTGCCCGCTATATTGTGCGCCACATAAGAAGCCGTTCCAATAGACAGAATCATACCATTGTAAACCAGCTGTCCTACGCGCATGATAAGCTTCTCCAGCCCCGCCGGAACACCGATTTTCAGTAAAACACCAAATTCCCCGCAACACAGCTTCAAAGGATACTGCCAAAGCCTGTACTGTTTCTTTTTCCACAGGCACAGAAACAGTATAATCATCCCTGCGCCCCTTGCTATCGTAGTCGCAAGTCCCAGTCCAAAGATTCCCAGACCTGCCTTGATAAATAGAACATCTAACAAAATATTGATAAGATTAGATGCGCCAGTTACATACATGGGCGTTTTCGTATCCTGCATCGCACGCAGACAACTGGATAAAATCTGCTGCAGACAAAGAAGCACGCCTGGCACAGCCACAATGAGAAAATACGGCATTGCGCAATCCAGCACTACCCCCTCTGCGCCGGTAAGTTTTAGAATCTCTTTGCCAAAAACAAGACAAACACCGCCTGTACTAATGCCCAAAACCAGCCCTGTACAAAGAGCATGCACGATGGCAGAAGCCACTTTCTCAAATTCCTTTTCCCCGTAGCGCCGCGCAATCATTGCCGTGCTGCCGATACTGACGGCTGTAAAAAAAGAAATGAAAATATTCATAATCAAGTTTGTCACACTGATACCCGCAATGGCAGCATCCGCCAGCTTTCCTGCAAAAAACGCATCTACCGTGCCAAGAAGCGTCTGTAGGATATTTTCAAGGATAATGGGAAGCGCCAGGTAAAAAATACTGCGTTTCATTGACAAGCCTGCCTCCTTCTGTTAACATATTTTTTGTAAGTTACAGAACAATTTGTTTTATAATTTTATTATATTCTTGCCTAAGCTAAACGCAAGCATCAAACCTGCCAAGTTGTACCGTATCGAACAGTTGTCTGAAATTGTACGGTACCACAAGTTTCAGAGAGGAAATCCTAGCCATGGACAGAAGACAACAAAAAACCAGAGCCGCTATTTTCGATGCTCTGGCACAACTTCTAACAGAAAAACAATTTCATCAGATCACAGTACAGGAAATTATTGACAAAGCTAATGTAGGTCGCAGCACCTTTTACGCGCACTTTGAGACCAAAGATCATCTCCTAAAAGAACTTTGCACAGATTTATTTTCTCACGTATTTTCTGACCACCTGGCATCTGAGAAAACCCATGACTTTTCCGCATCTTCAGGCAGCGCCGCAGAACTTGTCACCCATCTCCTATACCATCTGCGTGACGACAAGCGCAATATCATGGGCATTCTCTCCTGCGAAAGCGGCGAGTTGTTTCTCCGCTATTTCAGAGAATATCTGTACCGTTTTTTCGAGGAAACACTGCTCCCGGAGCTTGAAACAAAGAAAGAAACCCTGCGGCAAATGCCGCAAGGTTTGCTGATTCATCATCTTTCCTGCAGTTTTATCGGTATGGTACAGTGGTGGCTTCGCCAAGGTCTTGTACAAACGCCAGAAGAAATAGCCTTCTGGTTTCTGGCTGTACTGCCTGCAAGGTTCTGACAATTTAACAATCATAGCCACCATTTCTGTTCTCTCTTTCGTGCAGTCCGCCCCTTCAGTGGATTTTGGAAAGAAAAATGGGCGGATTTAAGACCGCCCACTCTAAAATATCTCAATATTATTCCTGTATCTTCACTTCCGGCATCAGTTCATCATCAATGATTCCCAGAATATCCTCCAGTTCTGCAACCTGCTCCGGCGAAAAACGCTGCCGAATGCGTTTCATCACCGTACCGATATAATCATATGTCACACCGTAGGTCTGCATATACTTGTCGGTGACTTCCAGATAGTACTCCCGCTTATCCTGCTCACTTCTCACTTTGTTGACATAGCCCTTTTTCACCAGGCTGCCTACTTTGTAAGCGGCATTGGGTGGCGACAGCTGGGCAAAAGACGCAAACTCGTTGATGGTCGGTCTTCCCATGGCGTAAATCAGTTCCACACACAGCACCTCCATGGCAGAAAGCGCATCCTCCACCTTAATGTCCTGATTGAACACCTTGGAATAGAGGCTCATCTTAAATTTTGTATAGATATCAGAAAAATTTTTCTCAAGCATCTCGCATTCATTCCTTCTTATGGCTATGCTGATATTTTAACAAATTCTTTGCATAAATGCAATGTTTATCTCCTTGCTTTACTGCGTAATCACAAAGGACAACTCGCCCTGCGCTGCGATTTCTCCATCTACTTTTGCAACGGCCTTGCCATAACCGATGGGTCCTCGCCGTTCGGTCAACTCACAGTAAAGTGTAAGCACATCTCCCGGAACCACCTGTCTTTTGAACCGGCAATTCTTAATACCTCCAAATACTACCAGTTTTCCTCGATTTTCCGCTTCTGACAAAATTGCCACTGCGCCGGTCTGCGCCAGTGCTTCCATAATCAAAACCCCTGGCATGATCGGTCTTCCCGGAAAATGCCCCTGAAAAAACGGCTCGTTTACAGTCACACATTTCACTGCTTCAGCCCATTTTCCCTGCTCCATGTCGGTGACCCGATCGATGAGCAAAAATGGATATCTGTGTGGTAGTATTTCCTGAATTTGTCTGATGTCCAGTTCCATTATTTTATCCTCCGAAACAGAATTGATCCATTGTGTCCGCCAAAACCCAAAGAGTTGGACATAGCATAGTCACCCGCCATATCATTTCCAATATTTGCCACGATGTCCAGATCACATGCTTCATCAGGCACCTGATAGCCGACAGTCGGCGGTGCAAATTGATCTCGAAGTGCCGATACTGTCAAAATCGCTTCCACTGCACCAGATGCACCCAGCAGGTGACCTGTCATGGATTTCGTAGAGGACATCTTTACCTTGTACGCTGCATCACCAAAGGCAGATTTTACCGCAAGAGTCTCACATTTGTCGTTCATCGGTGTTGATGTGCCATGGGCATTAATATATACTACCTGCTCCGGCGTAATACCTCCATCTGCCATAGCTGCTTTCATGCAAGCTGCAGCGCCGCTGCCGTCTTCCAAAGGTGCTGTCATATGATGGGCGTCACAGCTTACGCCATAACCTGCAATCTCGCAGAGAATTTCTGCCCCCCTTGCTACTGCATGCTCATACTCTTCCAAAAGAAGAACGCCAGCACCCTCTCCCATGACAAAACCATCTCTTTCTTTATCAAAAGGAATGGAAGCGCGCTTCGGATCACAGGATTCAGACAGCGCTTTCATCGAAGTAAAGCCGCCGATTCCCAGTTCACTAATACAGCTTTCACTGCCTCCAGTCAGAAAAACTTCAGCATATCCATCTCGAATCTGCCTGAATGCCTCTCCAATCGCGTTAGTTGCAGACGCACAAGCTGTTACAACGCAAGTACAGCTTCCTGTAAATCCATGTTCGATGGCGACCATTCCTGCCGCCATATTAGTGATTGCCATAGGCACAAAGAGAGGCGATACCTTGTCGAAGCCCCGCTTCATCCCTTTGTAGTGCTCCTCTTCAATAGTAGGAAGACCCCCGATACCGCTGGAGATATTGACCCCACAGCGAGATGGATTTTCCAGTTTCATATCCAATCCTGCCTGCTTCATGGCTGCCCTTGCAGCAACCAGCGCCAACTGCGTAAACCTTGCAGTGCGTCTTGCTGCCATCTTATCCATGTGATTGGTAATATCAAACCCCTTTAATTCCCCTGCTACCTTTACCTTGTGATTTTCGGTATCAAAGCCTTTGATAAAGGCTATGCCACATGTGCCTTTTCTAGCATTTGCCCACATTTCCTCTACTGTATTTCCGATGGGAGATACGGCTCCCATTCCAGTGATTACAACTCTTCTCTTCATGGTCTCTCCTTTATTAATACATACCGCCATCTACTGCCAGCACTTGTCCGGTCACATAAGCAGCCTGTTCTGATGCGAAAAAGGCTGCTGCCTGCGCCACATCTTCCGGTTTTCCCATACGCCCTGCCGGAATTGCAGCGGCTGCCGATGCAATCGCTGCCTCCGTCATGGCCTTCGTCATATCTGTTTCAATAAATCCCGGCGCGATAGCATTCACGGTAATATTCCTGCTGGCCACTTCCTTGGCAAAAGATTTTGTCATAGAGACAACCCCGCCTTTACTTGCCGCATAGTTGACCTGACCGGCATTGCCTAAAAGCCCTACTACACTGGACAGATTCACAATGCGCCCATAACGCTGTTTCATCATCTGGCGGCTCACCGCTTTCATCATCAGAAAGCTGCCTCTAAGATTGGTTCTGATTACTGCGTCAAAATCTTCCTCGCTCATGCGCATGAGCAGATTATCTCTGGTAATCCCAGCGTTATTCACTAAAATATCCACGCGTCCAAAGGTCTTTATGGCAGTTTCTGAGATTCTCTCACAAGCTGCCCATTCTGCAACATCTCCCTGAATAAGATCTGCCTGCACGCCAAAATTTCTGCACAGTTCGGCAGTTTCCTCGGCTGCGCTGCTGTTTCCGGCATAATTGATAAGCAGGTTTGCACCCCTCTTTGCAAATTCTACACAAATGGCTCTTCCAATGCCACGGCTCCCGCCGGTTACAATGGCTGTTCTATCTTTCACGATTATGCTGCGCCTCCCTTCAATTCTGTAATCACGTTCTGCAGATCCTCAAAAGTTTCAATATTCATGGTCCTGATTCCCCGATCCGTCTTCTTTACAAAGCCGGACAGTGCTTTGCCAGGTCCGATTTCCAGAATCGTGTCAACGCCAGCTTTTGCCATGGCTTTAATAGAATCTTCAAAATATACGCTGTGAGAAACCTGTTTCACCAGCAGCTCGCCGATGGTCTCACTGGGTCTTTTCTCCCGTCCAACTGCATTAAAAAGTACAGGAAACTGCATTTCTCCAAAGGCTGTTTCTGCAAAAATTTCTTTGAGTACAAGCCCTGCCGGTTCCATAAATGCAGTATGAAAAGGTCCGCTGACAGGAAGCGCCACACATCTTTTGGCACCCTCTGCTGCTGCCAACTCTGCAGCCGCTTCAACAGCCGCTTTCTCTCCTGCAATGACAATCTGTCCAGGGCAGTTGTAATTGGCAATCTGCACGCTGCCTTTGACCGAGGCCTTCTCGCAGCACTGTTCAAGAGGCTCTCTGTCAAGACCCAACACCGCTTTCATAGCACAGTCCACACCTTCTGCCGCCTTCGCCATGGCATTCGCCCGCTTTGTCACAAGGGCAACAGCCGTCTTCGCGTCAAAGACGCCTGCGCTGTGCAGTGCCGAGTATTCGCCTAGCGAAAGCCCTGCCGCCATAACCGGTTTTATGCCGATCTCCTCCAGCGCAGGCAGTAGTTCTGCCAGCACGCCCGCAGCAAAAGCAACCATGACAGGCTGGGTATTTCTCGTATCTGAAAGCTGCGCCAAAGGTCCTTCAAAAGCAATTTCCCTTTGCTCTTTTGGCAGAATATCGAAAATCTCGTGAAATTTCTCCGACTTTTCGTAAAAATCTTTGCCCATGCCTACAGATTGACTTCCCTGACCTGCAAATAAAATTCCTAACTTCATATCTGACTCCATTCCGCTGCCAACTCTTCCATCAGCGCTTTTACCGTAGTCATCTCATTGATTCTGCCTACATTGTCGCCACAGAAAAACAGCCCTTCTTCATAATTTCCATAGTAACCTTTTATCAAAGCCTGATTGATGCAATAAGGCGTTTTTGCCGGATCACAACTGTGAATACATCTGATGCACTGCTTTGGCGCAAACCGCTCTCCTGCTGCAACTCGCTTCATCAGCGGCGTTTTAAGACCTCTCCCCGGCATGCCTACAGGACTTTGCAAAATCATCACATCTTCTGCATTTGCGCGTACAATTACATCTTTAAAGCCTCTGCTGGCATCGCATTCTTCGGTTGCGATAAAACGAGTAGCGATCTGCACTCCTGATGCACCCTGCGACTTCACTTCCTGCATATCAGTACGGTCAAAGATGCTGCCAGCTGCAAAGATCGGAATGTCTCCAGCTTCCCGGACCACTTCACAAATCAGCTGTGGCAGCGGTTTTGCACTGCCAGCTGCTTCCTCTCTGGTAAATCCCAGATGGCCTCCCGCTCTGCTTCCCTCTACCACAATAAAATCTGCTTTGCGATTATGCCGCTTTTGCCACATAGACAGAATCGTTTTCGCTGCACGACCGCCGGAAACGATGGGCGCAATCATCACATCAAATCCCTTTGTCAGTTCGGGAAGGGACAAAGGAAGCCCTGCTCCGCTGATTACCGCATCAATTCCGCTTTTACATGCAGTCTTTACTAGATCTGCAAATCCAGTAGTTGCTACCATAGCATTGACTGCGATGATACCTTTCCCTTTTGCAATTTGCCGAGCTTTTGCTATCTCCGCCTGCAGAGCCCTTCTGTTAGCTTTTTCCGGACTTTTCCAGAAATCAGCTTCACGAAAGCCAATATTCACGGTGGAAATGACACCCATACCGCCGCAGGCTGCAACCGCTCCAGCAAGTCCTCCCATGGAGATACCAACGCCCATACCGCCTTGAATGATCGGTACTGCCAATCTATCTAATGTTTTCATATTCTTTTACCATTTCTTCAAAAATTTGACGCAGCGGACGAATCTCTTTTACCATACCGCTGACCTGACCTGCCATCAATGAACCGTTTTTTACATCGCCCTCCAGTACTGCTTTACGCAGGGATCCCAGTGTAAATTTCTCCAGTTCCATCTTGTCTGCACCGCTCTGTTCCATCTTCAGATACGCTCTAGTCATAGGATTTTTCAGACAGCGCACCGGCGCACCAGCACTGCGTCCAGTAACGATAGTTGCATTATCGCCAGCCTTGACAATGGCTTCTTTATAGTTCTGATGAATGGGACACTCGCAGCTCGCCAGAAGACATGTGCCGACCTGCACGCCACAGGCTCCCAGAGTAAATGCTGCTGCCATCTGCCTGCCGCCTGCAATGCCGCCTGCTGCAATGACCGGCACATCCACATTGTCACAAACCTGCGGCACCAGCGCCATAGTGGTCAGTTCTCCAATGTGACCACCGCTCTCGCATCCCTCTGCAATGACGCCGGAAACACCGATAGATGCCAACCTCTTTGCCAGCGCAACCGATGATACAACAGGAAAAACTTTAATTCCGGAAGTTTTCCATTCTTCCACATATTTTCCAGGGTTCCCCGCTCCCGTCGTCACCACAGAAATACATTCTTCAGTGACAATTTTCGCCATTTTATCCGCCTCCGGATTCATCAGCATGATGTTGACACCAAAAGGTCTGTCAGTCATTTTTTTGCAAATTCTAATCTGCTCTCTAAGATTTTCAGCCGTCATGCCGCCGGCACCGATAATCCCAAGCGCGCCGGCATTGGAGACCGCAGCTGCAAATCCGCCGCTTGCAATATTAGCCATGCCGCCCTGGAAGATTGGAAATTCTATATTTAAAAGTTCATTAATTTTCATAGATTATTTTACCTCACTTGTGATATACATGCCGCCGTAGGAAAGCCCCGCGCCAAAGCCAGTACAAAGAAGAGTGGTGTCATTTTTTAGAAGCCCCTGCTCTGCCATTTCACACAGCGCAATAGGAATGCTGGCAGCCGAAGTATTTCCATAGTGGTACAAATTCTTAAAGAATTTTTTCTTCTCGCCGCCGATACGCCTTGCAGCAGCGTCAATGATACGTTCATTTGCCTGATGACAGACGAAGTAATCAATATCATCCTTACTTAAATCGATTTTCTTCAGCACTTCGCCGATACACACCGGTACTTTGCTTACCGCAAAACGGTATACCTCCTGACCGCCCATTTCAATAAAGCTGCCCCGGAGGCAGTGAAGCACCTGCCTATTAGGTTCACAGCCGCCATAGAATGCAAAGCCTGCGTCTTCATGCCATTTCATCACAGCAGCACCGGCTCCGTCACCAAACAGCACACAAGTTGCCCTATCCTCCATATCCATAAAGGAAGAAATCTTTTCACTGCCGATAATCAAGGCATACCTGTCTTTCTGATTTGCAAGCAGCCCGTTTGCCAAATGGCATCCATAGATAAAACCAGCACAAGCCCCATTTATATCCAAGGCGAAAACTTCTTGAGAAAGTCCCAGTCTTCCGCAGACATCGCAGGCTGTCGCCGGCGTATGATCGTCGGGTGTAAAGGTGCAGACAATACATATGGCGATTTTTTCTTTCGGAATCCCCGCATGATGGAGCGCCATCTGTGCAGCTTCAAAAGCCATGTCTGTATTGGTCTTCTTTACGGCAAAATACCGACTGCGTATGCCGGACTTTTCCCTGATCCAGTCATCGCTGGTGTCTACTGTCTCTGCTAAGGTTTCGTTAGTAACCGTAAGATCGCCAGCTGCACGCCCCAGTCCGATTATTTTAATTCCTGCCATAATAGATCCTCCGCCTTCTTCGTAGGTTTCCCTATCTTTCTAATCTGCTTATATCGTTCTTTTATCAGATTTTCTCCGCCGATTTTTTCAAGAGCTGCAAGAGAAGATTCGATTTCTCTTGCCACGCGCAGGAAAACATCCCCCTTTTCAGGAATCACACAGTCACAAATGCCCAGACTTTGCAAATCTTCTGCAGTCAGTTTCATCACTTCCGCTGCTTCTTCCCAGCGTTTAGCATCTTTCCATAAAATGCTTGCAAAGCCTTCCGGTGACAGAATAGAGAAAATGCTGTTTTCCAGCATTACGATCCTGTCTGAAACACTGAGGGCAAGGGCACCGCCGCTTCCTCCTTCACCGATAAAAATGGCAACCGTCGGGACTTTAAGGCGAGACATCACTGCGATAGACTGCGCAATCGCCTCTCCCTGACCGCCTGCTTCTGCTTCGATACCTGGATAAGCCCCCGGCGTATCTATGAAGGTGATAACAGGTCTTCTGAATTTTTCCGCCTGTTTCATCAGACGAATGGCTTTTCTATATCCTTCCGGATTCGGCATGCCAAACCGGTACACCATGTTCTCCTGTAAATCTCTGCCCTTCTGATGACCGATCACCGTGACAGGGCGACCGCGAAACAATGCAAGACCGCCTAAGATGCTGACGTCTTCTCCATGGTTTCTATCCCCCGCCAAAGGGAAAAAATCATCGAAAATCGCTTCGATATAATCCCGACATGTAGGTCTATCCTGCGCTCTTGCCAGTTTCACCCGCTCCGCTGCAGATATCTTTTTTATGTTCATCGTTTTCCCCTCCTGTCATGAACCTGCAGCAAAAATGCCAGAGTCTGCCGCAAATCTGTTCTTGGCACGACTTGATCCACAAATCCATGTTCCAAAAGATACTCCGCCGACTGAAAACCCTCCGGCAATTCCTGCCCGATGGTCTGCTCAATAACTCTTGGTCCTGCAAATCCAATCAGCGCACCGGGTTCAGCTAAAATAACATCGCCAAGACTTGCAAAACTTGCGGTCACACCGCCTGTAGTCGGATGGGTCAGCACAGAAATAAACAAATTCCCTTCTTCGCCGTGTCTTGCCACTGCCGCCGCAGTCTTTGCCATCTGAAAAAGAGATAAAATTCCTTCCTGCATTCTGGCGCCTCCTGAGGCTGCAAAAATAATCAGCGGCAGTCTATTCTTTGCAGCATATTCACATGCTCTGGTGATTTTCTCACCTACAGCAGTTCCCATACTTGCCATCATAAAGCGACTGTCCATGGCGCACACGACTACCTTATAACCACTAATCTTCCCAGTGCCTGTCAGAACTGCTTCTTTCATTCCTGTCTTTTGCTGCTGATTCAAAAGCTTTTCTTCATATCCCGGAAAGTCCAGTGGATTTTTTCCTTTCATACTGCCACAAATTTCCCGAAAAGATTTTGGATCCAGTACCGTCCGCAGTCTGTACTTGGCCGAAATACGAAAGTGATATCCGCAGCAAGGACAAACGTACAGATTTTCTAGCAGTACATCCTTTGTATGTTTCGCCTGGCATTCAGGGCATGAGATGACTTTGTCGCCATCTTTCATCTCACGCAGCGCCGCCAGTAAATCTCGTTTCTGTTTAAATGGATTCATTTCTGCCTCCTGCCGCCTCATAAATTGAGAGAAGTTCCTTAAGATGTGCCTCAATATAACCGGTATCATATCCGCCCCGCAGAAAATCCTGCTGATACATCAGCAGGTGCTGTACCGGCAAAGTAGTCTGTACTCCGTTGATAACAGTTTCCTCCAAAGCCCTTCGCATGCGGCGCACCGCTTCCAGACGGCTTTCGCCCTTTGCGATAATCTTTGCCACCATGGAATCATAGTACGGACTGATCTCACAGCCGTTATATAAAGCGCTGTCCACTCTGATTCCTGCACCTGCTGGAAAATGAATAAAGTCTATCTTTCCTGGACATGGCGCAAAATTTTCAAAAACTTTCTCCGCAGTAATTCTGCACTCGATGGCATGACCGCTCATGGTAATATCCTTCTGCTCAAAGCTCAGCGGAAGACCGCTGGCAATGCGCAGCTGTTCTTTCACTATATTGACGCCGGTCACCATTTCCGTCACCGGATGTTCTACCTGGATTCTCGTATTCATTTCGATAAAGTAAAAATGCTCATCTTTATCTACGATAAATTCCACGGTGCCTGCATTTTCATAGCCGCAGATTTTTGCTGCTTTAACGGCTGCCTCACCCATCTGGCAGCGAAGCTGTTCCGAAAGTCCCCAAGCAGGCGCTTCCTCTAACAGTTTCTGATTCCTCCGCTGAATGGAGCAATCTCGTTCCCCCAGATGCACTACGTTTCCACGGCTGTCTGCCAAGATCTGAAATTCAATATGTCTTGGATTTTCTATGAGCTTTTCCACGTACATTTCACCGTTTCCAAAGCAGCTTTCTGCTTCTTGTGAAGCTGTTTGAAATCCCTTACGAACTTCTTCCGTATTGAAGGCTTTGCGCATGCCGCGACCGCCTCCCCCTGCTGAAGCCTTGAGAAGAACCGGATAGCCGATGCGTTCTGCTTCTGCCACAGCTTCTTCTTCACTTGTTACGGCGCCATCTGAACCCGGAACCACTGGAACACCCGCCTCTATCATCATACGTCTTGCGGCTGCTTTATTTCCCATCGCATCAATCACCTGCGAGGAAGGTCCGATAAATTTCAGACCTGCTGCCTCACAGCTTCTTGCAAAGTCACTGCTCTCTGACAGAAAGCCAAAACCGGGATGGACAGCATCACAGCCTGTAGCTTTTGCCGCCTCAATCAAATTCGCTATGTGCAGATAGCTTTCGCTAGCTCTAGGGCCTCCAATACACACTGCTCTAGTTGCAATGATTCGATGCAAAGCCTGACTGTCAGCTGTAGAATAAACAGATACCGCCTCTATGGAAGAATCCAGACACTCTCTGATAATCCTTACAGCAATTTCCCCCCGATTCGCAATCAAAACTCTCTTTAGCATGGCTCAACCTCAAACAAAACCTGATCAAATTCAACCAATTCCCCATTGACGCCCCCTGCGCTGCGGATGATGCCATCCACTGGCGACTTCAGTTCGTTCATCATTTTCATGGCTTCTACCACGCAGAGAACCTGACCCTGTTTCACCTGCTGTCCTACTGTCACAAAGGGAGGCTTCCCAGGTTCTGGCGCAGCATAGTAGATACCGACAATCGGCGATTTAACTTCTATGAAGTTTGAGGACTGAGGTTCCTTCTGTGCTGGCTGCAAAGATTGCATCGCTGGCACACGCAGATCTTTGTCAATCTGCTGCAGCTGCTGAGGCTGCCCGCTTTTTTCCATACGTAGATGAAAACCGTCAGCCTCTACTTCCAGCACTGTCAGAGATGAAGTTTCAAATCGCTCAATCAGATTGTAAATTTCCCTTTCTTCCATGGTTATGCCTGATACTTTTCAATGGCTGCTACGATGTCACTAACCAGCTTCATATTGCCCAGTTCCTCATCAGGAATCTTGATGCCGTACTTCTCTTCAATCGCCATCACCAGTTCCACTGCATCCAGAGAATCGATATTCAAGTCATCTGCCAGACTTGCTTCCGGGGCAATCTTATCCTCGTCACATCCTAACGTATCAACCATAATTTCTTTCACTTCTTCAAATTTCATTTTTATGTACTCCTTCTCGTTTTCTAATTCAAATTTTTTAATTAAAATAATTTATTTAAAATATTTTAATTAAAATTCTTTAACTAGAATAGCACTGCCGGAAGGATTTGTCAATAGACGAAAAAAATTTTCACAGGAATTACAAAAACCATAGAAAAACTCCGCAATTCTTCCCTGAATTACGGAGTTTTGATTCTATTCGTATTAAGTTTTTATTTCATCGAAGCCGTCATCTCATAGCTTGCACAAAGCATCGCTTATTTGTAATTTGCAATTCTTGCTCTGGTTCTCTCTTCTCCTAGGATCTGCTGAATTTCCCAGACATCCGGAGACTGCGCTCTTCCCATCAGTGCGATTCGGATAACCGTACTGACATGCCCTACGTGCCCTTTATACTCTTCCGGATGTTTTTTAAAGTCTTTCGGTTTTGCAGCATAGCCCATTTCCGCTGCCATGGTTCTAATCTTGTCAAACCACTGACTCTGATCATCCGCGTGATTATAGTTTTCCAGATATCCCGCCAGAATTGCCGTAATATCCTCTGCCGGCACCTCTGCTGGCATTTCATCTTCGATTTTGAACATATCGTCAAAAAAGTAACTGATAAATTCTACGATTTGCTGTGCATAGATCAGATCTTTTCTCGGCTTGTTGTCATTTCTTCCCAGATTCAGGATTCTTTCCAGATACTCCCTATCTTCAAAGATATGCAAAATTTCCGGTTTGAACTCCTGCGCCCAGTCTTTTAGAAACTCATACAGTTCACATGCAGGAATGCGAAGAAGCACGTCTTTACTGATGTCATTTAGTTTGTTCAAGTCAAAGAGTGCGCCGGAATTGCTCATCTTTTCTGTGGAAAATGCAAACTCATCGATATCCGCTTCCGGATGTTCCATTCTCCATTCCTCAAAATTAGAGTTGAGAATCGTCAGCAGATATTCTCTAACTGCTGCAGGGTGATAACCCTGATTTCTATAGTAATCTAGCGAAAGTTCAGGATCCTTTCTCTTGGAAAGCTTTCTCTTGTTGCCCTCTTCATCTAATTTCATCAGCTGCGCCGTATGGCAATAAACAGGCGGCTCCCATCCCAGCTTTTCAAAGAGTTCCACATGAATCGGCAGCGACGGCAGCCA
This sequence comes from Senimuribacter intestinalis, assembly GCF_943192965.1. Lineage (NCBI taxonomy): Bacteria > Bacillati > Bacillota > Clostridia > Peptostreptococcales > Anaerovoracaceae > Senimuribacter > Senimuribacter intestinalis. The sequence continues at coordinate 60,155 of NZ_CALPCF010000014.1, read as the reverse complement.
TTCTGCACCGCGCACCACATGAGTCGTACGCATCAGATGATCGTCTACAACATGTGCAAAATGATAGGTCGGAATCCCAGTCGCCTTTAAAATGACTACGTCCTGGAAATTCTCCGGCATTTCAAGAGTGCCTCTGATGGCATCCTCTACTTTGATCTTTCTCACATTCTCATCAGTCGCTTCAGGGTTTCCGCCGGAACGCAATCTAATGACATAGGACTTTCCTGCAGCCAAATTCGCCTCGATTTCCTCTATGGAGAGTCCTCTATTCTTTGCGTAAATACCGTAAATTCCCGGATTGGCTTTAGAAGCTTCCTGCCCTGCCCTGATCTCTGTGATTTCTTCTTCTGTGAGGAAGCACGGATATGCCTTACCCTCTGCCACCAGTTTCTTCGCAAAGCACTGGTAAATCTCCCCACGCTGGCTCTGCGTATAGCAGCCATAATCGCCGCTCTCACCGTCAAGACCTGCACCTTCGTCAAAGTTGATGTCAAAGAAACGCAGGGAATTGATAATAGTCTCTACCGCCCCTTCCACATAACGCTTATCATCGGTATCCTCAATTCGCAGGTAAAACACGCCGCCGCTCTGGTGAGCAAGGCGCTCGTCCACAAAGGCGCCGTAAAGATTTCCAAGATGAATAAAGCCTGTCGGGCTAGGACCCAATCTGGTTACTTTTGCACCTTCCGGCAAATTTCTCTTCGGATACTGGGCTTCTATTTCTTCTGTTGTCTTCTTAATATGCGGAAACAAAAGATCCGCTAATTTATAATAATCCACTACAAAAATCCTCCATTTTGGTTTTTCTAACAATAGCACATAATCCATATTATTATATACTTTCCGACGTATGAATTTCAAGGTTTTTGACAAAATAATTATACGCTCATTTTATTGCTTGTTCTCTTGGAACTTTAAATTATTAGGAGGTTTTATGAGTGAAAATAAATATCAGTATTTTCTGGAGCATTTTACCGGACAGCTGCCCCTTGGCGAAGCCTTTGATCTAGTTGAGCGCCAGATTGTAATCGGAGGAAGGCACGGCAGACTATACTTTGTCGATGGGCTCTCCGACAGTGAAAAACTGCAGCTTCTCTTTAATTTTTTACTGGCTGTTCCAGAAGACCGCATGCAGAAAGTAGAGAATACAGAACAATTCGTCGCAGAACTTTTCCCGTTTATCAACAGTTCGATTGAAACCGACATCGACGCAGCAGTGAAGTTTCTCTATTCCGGTCTTTCTCCCATTATTTTAGACGGATTCGATAAAATTATCGTCGCAGATACAAGAAGATATCCGCAGAGAGGTGTTGAAGAGCCGGAAAAGGAGAAAACCTTGCGCGGTCCCAAGGACGGTTTTACAGAAAACTTCATGGATAACCTGGGCCTCATCCGCCGTCGTATTCGTGACAATAGGCTGATTTTCGAGAAATACACAGTAGGTGAAAAATCTCGTACTGACGTAGCGGTCTGCTATATGAAAGGGGCTGCCGATACCGACCTGGTGCAGCGAGTTGAAAAAGGGCTTTCAGAAATCGTAGTTGACAGTGTTTCCATTGGAGATCAGACTATCGTCGAACAACTGATCACAAATTTAACTGGCGGCAAGCGCAGATGGCGACTCAATCCATTTCCTAAGGTGCGCTACACCCAAAGACCTGATATTATTTCCGCCCATCTGACAGAAGGAAAAATTGCTCTTGTCATCGACAATTCACCGACGGTAGTTCTGATTCCTGTGGGAATTTTTGACTTTACGCAAGATGTAGATGACTACTATTTTCCTTTGATTACAGGAAATTATCTGCGCATTCTACGAATTTTCAACATGCTGGTCATTTTGCTGCTGACGCCTATTTATCTGCTCATCGTTGAAGGAGATATTCCGCCGCCGGGTGATATGGATTTTATCACGCCAAAGGATCCTTATGCGCTTTCGGTATTCTGGCAATTTATCCTGCTGGAACTTGCCATCGACGGTCTGCGACTTGCCTCTCTCAATACGCCGGAGTCTCTAGGCATGTCACTTTCTGTCATCGGTGCCCTGATTCTTGGAGAGTTTTCCGTGGATTCCGGCTGGTTTATCCCACAAACAATTTTAATGATGGCAGTGGTATCCCTGGCATCCTTTACCCAGCCAAGTATCGAGCTGTCTTACGGTGTAAAATTTATTCGCCTGCTTATGCTCATCGGCGCCATGCTCTTTGGAGTTGCCGGTCTCATTGGTGCCCTCCTACTGGGTATGTTACAAGTTGCCATTACAAAAACTCTCAGCGGCCATTCTTATCTCTATCCGCTGATTCCTTTCAAGTGGAGCGCTCTCAAAAAACTAATATTCAGGACGGCAAAGTAGCCGCCCTGAATATTTTTTCTTAAAATATTTAAATGAAATTAAAAACCGTAGCCAAAATCGTTGTGATAATGATAGCCGGTACTATACCCTGTAATATAATTAATTACACTTACAACCATACCGATAATGCAAATCGCAAAGATAACCAGTCCGATGATAATCAGGGCTTTTGCCCAAGTCGGCATACCTTTCTGTGCCTGCGGATATTCCTGGCTTCCCTGTTCATAGCGATACTGCCCTGCACTGCCCGCTTCATAAATACGGTACTCTGGCTTTAGCGGATAGTCTCTGCGAATAATCAAATATACAATCACACCGATAAAGCTCGGCACCAGAGCTGCAACAAGTGCCCACAGCCACGGTGAACAATCCACTCTCTTATTGGCATCGCGATAAACTAAAACTGCCAGAAGAATAGGAACCCCTAATGCAAAGATTAAAATCAGCGGAATTATTAAAATCATAAATATGCTTCCAATAATCATATCTTTATCTCCCTTCAAAAAGTCTTTCGACAAATTTCTGCTTATAGTATACCACATTTTATCCTTGGTGCATATGTTATTATTGAAACTTTTAACCCCGAGGTGAACCCATGGCTTATAACACACGAGAGCTTTTCGCCCGCCTGATTCAGTGCGAGGCAGGGGGCGAAGGGGAAGATGGTATATGCGCACGAAATTACCACCTAAAGAAAATGGGGATTTTATACAAGAAATTTGCATTTTCCCATTGACAAATCCACGCATTGCGTGTATAATATAATTAAAGATAAGGAAAGGAGGAAAGCACATGAATGGGTAAACATGATAAGAAAAAAGACCCGCGATTACATAGTATAGCCGACAACATAATCGCAGGTCTGGTATCAGGACTGGTGCTCCTGCTGGTAGATAAATACCTGCTGTGAGCACCGGGGCGAAAGCCCCCGTCTGACTATATTTTACCCTTAAAATTTTCGTGTGTCAACAGCTATGGGAATCGTAGGATATATTGGCATTGCAGTCATTGTCTGCACAATCATTTACGGTGTTGTTGAACTATGTAAGTATTACAAGGAGAAAAAAGATGGAAAGTAAGATTAAAGAGGCTCGTAAAGCTGCCGGATTAACGCAGAAACAAGTCTATGAGATTTTGGGCATTCCCGCGCGCACGCAGCAGGACTGGGAAGCAGGGAAGCGTACTCCTGCTCCATGGCTTGAAGAGATGGTTATCCGTGAATATCAGCGAATTGCAAAAAATGAAAAGAGCCAGGGTTAATGCCCTGGCTAAAATTTTGTAGTCAAACTAAATCTCCATAGTTTTGTCTGCAATAGAAAAGCCGAAGAATATAAACAGTTTTCTCCTTTTCCCCTACTCTGTAAATCAGAATATAGTTTTTGATTACAGCTTTGCGATATCCTAGCACACGAAGTCGTGAATCACGACACTGCTCATACATCAAAGGCATGCCCTCAAGATTAGTATAGCATTTTTCAACCTCATCGGCAAATGCTGCAGCGGCTGAAGGATTTGCGAGGGAATTTGCAATATATCCCAAAATCCCATCTAAGTCCTGCACCGCCTGCTCTGTTTCAACTACCTTATAACCCATACTTTCCTCTTAAATCGTTTAATGCGGTACGTGCCTCTACAAGCTTTCCTTCGCTAACTTCCGCTTCGGCTTCTGCTAATTTTGCATAAATTTCCTGCATCCATAGTTTTTCTTCATAAGCTTTCATACTCATGATAACCATATCGCCATATCCGTTTTTTGTGATATAAACCGGTTCCATGGATTCATTGCACATTTGAGAGATTGCTGCGGTATCTTTCAGATCCCTTATTGGAATTATTCTTGGCATAGAATCAGCTCCTTTCATGGCATAATTATATCATAATTGTGTCGCAAAGACAAGAACCGTAAATTGCTCTATTTATACTTCTCCCAGTACTTAATCAGCGCTCTTGCCGTCGCCTTGCCGTAAGCCTCTAGCTCTTTTTTTGTGTCAAAACCTTTCCGGTCGGTTTTGTTGTCCAAAAAGCCGTATTCCACCAGTACCGGCACGCCAACGCCCTTGAGGAAGTACAGGTCATTGGTATACTTAACGCCTCTGGTGTTCTGCCCTTCCTTTTTCAGTTCCGCGATAATCAGATCAGCTAGCACCTTGCCGAGGCGACTCTTTGTCACGGTGCCCTTCCATACCCAGACTTCGTCACCATCGCCGCCACCGGCATTAAAATGTCCGTCAACGGACACTACTCTGTAGCCTTTCGCTTTGTACCTCGCCATGTCAGCAACGTGCGCCGCAAGTGACATGCCGCTACCGTCCTTTTCCGGGTATGCAACCTTGTATGTACGCCCCTTGTGCGCCAGCAATTCCTTTCTGCATGCTGCCATCACGGTTCTCGCCATATCTGCCTCAATGAACTTTCCGCTGACCGCGCCGGGATCTGCGCCGCCGTGCCCTGCAGATAAGTAAAATAAAATCGGTTTTTTTGCCATAATACACCTCCAAAATAAAAAGCCCTGCGATGTGCAGGGCAAATTGACTATTGCATAATCTCTTTTTTCGTGGTATATTGGAGTCAAGAGGAAAGCCAAGCGGCCGACCCTCTAAGTAGAATTTGAATTATGTTTCAAATAACCGCCTATTGGATTGCAGCCTGGGCGGTTATTTATTTTCGGTGGTTATCCCATCTGACAATCCCAATAATCATCAATACGATGACGAGGATTTCGTAGTCAGACATTTGGTTCCCCTTTCCGAAGGTCAACCGCTTTTATGGCTTACTCTTGACTATATGTATTATACCACGCCTTGTTCCTGCGGACAAGGTTCTTTATTTTTCGTCAACTTCCGGCAGTCCTGCCACGCTGGTAAGCATGGACAGTACACCAGCAAGAATAGCCGCTGATACTGTTACCTGCCAGCTCACATCTTCCAGTACTACGCTTGTCCCAATCATAGCGATAGCTGCCTGCGCCATTGTTTTTACTGCTCTTACCGCGGCCGCTTTAAACCATTTTTTACTCATATTCTACCTCCTAATGTTCTTTATGCTCCATATACTCTATTTCTTTTTTATTTTCATCGATTCGTTTCCAAGCTGTCTTCATATCTCGTTCCAGCACTGCGGTTCGTTCGATGAGATTATTATGCTTGTCCTGCTTTTCTTCTAGGCGCTGGATATCTTTTCTGACTTCCGCCAGCGCTGCGTCAACTTTAACGTCCTGCGCCCGTTGTTGCCGGCTAGAAACAATTAACTGAACGACAATCAATCCTGCTGCGGTAATCGCCGCTGTCATAATTTCTGTCATATGTACTCCTTTACTTCGCTACTTCTCGCCACAAACTTTCTGTTCCTGTAGCACCCGGTTCCCAAACATTGTTATCGGTCAGTGACTCCCATGTCTTGCCGTTATGTACCACCTTATCACCCTTGCTGTAGGCATTGGTGCTGTCCGGTTGCTCCCATGCCGGGATAATGTCCGGATTTGGGATAAGCACTTTTGCCCAAAGACTAGGTGCATCTACTGGTGTCCATGACTCCTGCGCATCATGCTCCTGCAGGCATCGGTACAATACGCCGTTGTATGTAAGCCTGTCCCCAACCTTGACGCAAATCTCCGGGCGCCACACTGGATACCAGTCTGCGTGTTGCAACGCTACCTCATCTGGGGCGGTTGGCAATGATCCTTTAAGCACTCCTATCAGTTCCTTTTGTTTATTAGTTAGCATTTTTTATTACCTCCCGTTTAATTTCATCGACTACCCTATCAACCATACTGTAAGATAATCCATATGCAGTAGCTTCTGGTATAGCCTCAGGCACATAAGCAACGCCTACCGCTCCTGGAAGCATCGCTTTTTTTGACACACCATATAGCAAATCATTATACGGCTTTACATAATGCGTAAATTCGCCTGTACTCAGGTTTAAGTTGATAGGTTTTACGAATATGTCAACAGTAGTTGTATTGGATTGTGTAGTTATATACGTTCCCCACAAAAGTTTAGACCTGATATAAAGATTCTCAACGCTGTAGTCTTTTGTTTTTTCCACATCAATACCTTGAGCATTCTCGGGTTCGAACGATTCAAGATCATTTATGTCTAGCAACAATAATTTGGTGCCATCTGCACAAGCCAGTAAAGGTCTTGTGGCTGATGTCCAATCCTTAATCACGTCTACCATTAAGTCTCCGGATTCGGCGATACATACATTCATATAGCACAAATTTGATTTTAAAGGTGCTATATAGTAGCCAGAATTCTGACTAAACAATCCGCTAAACGAGCTGAGATTGTTTTGATTAACCACCGGCGCAACTTTAGTGGATTTTATGACAATCTCACCATTGTCCTCCAAAGAAAACAGCGCTGCAGCAAACCAATTTGAAGAGCTTTTATTAAAATACATACTTACCAGCACTTTCGAGTTATCTATAACTTTGCTTGCCCAATGCGAATATCCGTCGCGAAAAGTGAATTCTGTAAACTTTTTGGTTGGTATCACCTTTGTAATAGTTGGCGTACCGTCATCTGCAATTAGCACCTGAATCCCTCTATATAATTGATCTATATAAAGAGACTCTACAAACACATTATTAGTTCCAAGTGCTGCGCTGAATGCACCATATGTATTACTTACCGTTGTTGCTACGTTATCGGATACACTTTTATAAATATTTGTGGTAATTTTAGTAAGATCCGTCACGTAACACGTTAAATACCCCCTAATACAAAATACACTTATCAAAAATGGACCTATTACATGCGAATTGATAAAAACGCATGCTGAAGCGCTGGTTTGATGTTCTGAAAATGTAGTTTTTTCTACAGTAAATCCTGTAGACGCATTTGGACGAAATACTAAAAGTATCGCACTAAAATACTGGGCGGTACTGCTCGAAATTTGATTTGGCGTATATGCAAAAGCATGCGTATACACCCCATTAATATATTTTATATTTTGTACAGCCTCTTGACCATTCTGGGCTAAATCCGAAAATGAGTAAAAAGACATATTGTACGAAAAGCTGCCAGCAGTAAGATTCATGCTATTGTTATTAATCTGTTGGTACACTAAATTACTAACGTCAGAGCCGTAACCAATTTTTTCAAATTCCATTACAATCATAATATTACCATTTCCATCCTCTGCACAGCCTATACTCTTTAAACGGTCCATTGGTTTATAACCTTTTCCGACTAAACTTATGTCCAAAGTATTAGAGTAAAAAATCATATTATCTATATTTTTAATTATAGTAACATGCACTGCTGAGGAAGTAACATAAGTGCCATATCCCTGCGTACAAATTAGTACACTGTGATCTGCAAGTTCTGCTGTGCAGGACTTTGAATATACAGGACTTTGAATATAATTTTCGCTGTAAGATATATTAGCAACATTATTGATATCCGCACTAGGTGTTCTTTGCAAAAATACATTGCCTTCAATTTTCTTGTCAGTAGCGTTTATAACATTTCTTTGCATTGAGTTTTTTGCTTTTAAGCTGCCCCCCCCCCCCAATACATAATTTTACATTTCCCCATTGATAACTCCTTCCTGCACTTGTGCGATAGTATCATTTTTTATCTGTTCCACCAGTTCGTCAGGGATGCCGTATGGATTCGGCTCTACGTAATCAGGATTTTTGTAAAATCCCTCCGTCTCTGTGTAGCAGTGTTTTGATGGCATCACACCTTCTGGTATGCTATCAACTTCGTGTACACTTACATCATTTATAGCAAAATATACGTGTTTATCTGTAAGCAGTGGATAACCATTTTCCAAGTGCTCCAAAGTTTCGCCTGTTTCAATAATTCTGTTACTTGTTCTGTCTGTAATTATAATCATTGTTCGCCTCCTATACAGTAATACACTTTACCTTTTGATGTTTTGGTTGCATCGGATTTTGTTACACCGTTTATAAATTCACAAGATTTTACTATCCCCTCTAAATCCGACATTACAAATAATGTAACCCCTTTTGCATTACCCACAATACAAATATGATCTTCTGATATTTCAGTGTCACATTTTTCTCCCTTGACAGGGTAGATGTGTGTAATTCTATCTGGCTCCAAGGCGGTTAAGTTATTGCCGTCTATAACAAACGTGCTGCATCGGAAATCATATTGGGAGATATTTGTTATTATCGACACTACGTTATTATAAAATCTCGAAACTGCAAATAACGAAGGACTTGCTGATACGAGTTTAGAATCCTCCCAAGTAATCGTATCTTGCGAAATCGTTCCCAACCGTACATACGCATTGTAACTATTTGATTGCAATTTGTCTATCACTACAAGTCTATTCGAGTTCAAAATATAGATATTATATATTAATCCAGAAACATTTAATCTTTTAGTTACGTCATATGACAAAATGCCTGTTTGTACATCTACATACATCAATCTAAGCTGACTACTGACATTTGCTGTAGTAACTGTAGACGCATTTAATAAAATAGTAGTAGACGCCAAAAATTTTAAACTCCAACTTCTAGTTTCACTATACGCCGATGAACTCTCTATGTATACGTTGCTCAACTCTGTAAGACCGTCAGACTCCACACTGTATATGCGTGCATATTTATAATAGGTGTAACTGCTTATAAACTGCGAGAAGTACTGCGCAATTGCTACCCTCTGCGTTTCATTATCGTAATCTGCCGCTAGTACCTGACCTTTTTCTATTATTTGAGTGGCGCTTTGCAAAGTGAGAATTCCTGATATTGATACACTGAATGCATATGCGTATTGATAATGTATTACAATAAACGACGAATTAGACATTTTTAGTATCATTGTTGGATATATGTCATATGCTTTATTCGGGTAATTACAGTCAAACTTGTCATTATTAAGTGTGATTGTATATGTTGTCTTGTCTAATGTAGCAGTACGCACGTACAGCTTGTATGTTGTTTTATCAACATAGGCTAATACAAACAAATTTCCGTTAAGCCGTATTATTTCCACATTGCCTATATCTTCGTCCGATCCAAACCCAGGCATTTCAGTATAGTTTTTATACAAATTCAGTCCTTTGTTCACATTTTGCACAAATGTATTCGCAGGGATGTCATTAACCGTTGCATATTTTTCAGTTATAACACCATTTTTTATATTTATTCCACCACCGCCACCCATAATTTTCGCCTTTCCCATAATTAAACTCCTGTAAATCTTACGTTAATATCAATATCCGGTATTTCCAGCGCTCTAGCAATCACATATCCGTCAAATGTTTCACACTCCATAATCAAGCCAAATGCCGCCCGCTCATCTTCTGCCAGTGCTGCGGACGTGATGACTAAATCAAGCGTCGGGTTGTACGCCGCCTTCATTTCAGTGACGGTTACCTGATTAGTAAACCAGCCCTCTGCGTTCGCCTCAGTGCTCCAGCCAGCCGCCGGAATTGTCGCTGTCAGAATTTGTACTGCTCTGTCAAAAGCCTGCGACGGCGTTCCGTTTGTAAGACCGTAACGGTCAGAAGTGGCAGCGTCAATCTTGCTGTTTTGCTCTATTTCGTCCGGCAGGTTGTCCAGCGTTGCTTTGTAGGTATTAGTAAAATCATTCGTCGATAGCCCTTTGCCAAGTACCTTGTCCACTTTATTGCCCAGTGTGGCATTGGTATCCGCCGGAAGATTCGTAACCTTGTTTTTCTCAGCAGTCGTATAGTCATTCGTGGATAATCCCTTTCCTGTTACCTTATCCACCTTGCCGGAAAGAGCGTCATCCATCGTTTCTTTTCGTAGATACAGCGCATCCGCCTGTGATAATGTCAGCTTCCCGGCTTCGTTTACCGCAACTTCGATAGATGATGCTTTGCTAACCTTTACGACAATATTCCAGTCAATGGAATATCCTGCGGATTCCGCAGCTCCCGGCACACTTTCACCACTGATAATATCCGTCTGGGCGATGATATACAGCACTTCTCCGCCGTCTGGGTCCTCTGCATAAATGCCTACCTGATATAAGGTGTACCCTTCCGCAAGTCCGGCATTGGAAAGCATTACTGGAATCGTTGCTGTATTCTCCTCCGATAAATACACAGGTCTTAACTCAAGTGTCTGTTTTGGATCTGAAACCGCTGTCTGTTTAACAAGTTGGGTCGGATTCACCTTTCCCGCACCGCTCCTTGCTGACACAAGCCGCAGCGGTTTTTCCTGTGTCAACAGTTTCTGTTCCAGTGCCAGACCCTGTTCCGTTTTCGTTACATTATTCCACGATGCCATTATGTAGCCACCTCCATAGTATAAGTTTTTGATGTGGACACCGCACAAGCATAATAACTACCGGCAATGCCAGTATGTCTATCAAATAAAGAGGAATCATACGTAAGATTGCAAGGTTTAACACGCTCCACATAATCATCTACAGCACGAAGCAGTCCTTTTGCATCCCTGTCTGTTGTTTCCGCTGCAACCCTTACTCTCACCTGCAGAAAATATTCCTCAGGAATCAGCATTATGTCAAAACCATCTTCTCCACAAAGCGCTGTAAGAGTTCTCCTCAGTGTTCGTATTGTAAACGGTCTTTGTTCAGCCATTTTACTCAGAATCGTGTCACGCCGTTCTTTTAAGGACCTATATCCTCTGTGATGGATTTTCAAAATGCCTTCCCATCGCCTGCAGCCCTCTTCATCGAGCGTCTCGATGAACTGGTTCTGCCAAATCGACTCCAGCGTTTTCCAAAGCCGCTCCGCCTGCACCTGTTCTTTATCTGTCAAAAATTTCATTTCCCGAAAGTCTCGTAAAAACTCCGGAAGATATTCAATCAATTTTCTATCCATCGAGTTCCCCCACAATCGGTACTTCGGTATCCGTCATCACATAGTTACCTGATCCGCCGGCAATTGATACCCCCGTCACATCATCAACACCGGGAATGTCCAGCAGAATGCTTTCAATGCGTCCCTGCCGTACTACAAGCCCATCTGTATCCTCCCAAGTCTCACGCAAAGACTTCAAATATGTCTCCACGCTGTCCACGAAAGAATCTTTAATGTCTTCCCAGCTATAGCCATCGGTATAGATAATCTGACAGCTGATAGGAAGCGCGACTTCTGTAGCTGACTCTACAGTAACCACATGTCCGATGGGAGAGATTCCTACGCCGCTACCATCTTTTGTTGGGTCGATAGACTCTTGCACCGCCTCGACTACCTTCGCAGGCGCTGCACGGTAATCTGCGCCCAGGATAACCAGCTTCACCGTACCACCGCCATTCCAAACCGGATACACCTTACAGCCGAAGACGTTGTTCATCTCGTTGACCTTTTCCCGGTACTCCGCCTTATTTCCGCCAAACGCAACTTCGTCAAAGGACGCATAGTACCGTTCTCTCAGGTGTTCGACGTCCTCATCATCAGTGCCGGCAGTGATAATGCCAACAATCCCGATTGATTCCAAGCCCGAAACGTCTTCCAAAGGAATCACGTCGTCTACGGTGTTGTTTCCTTCACTCCCTGCTTCTTTACAGGTTAATGCAAAAAATCCATTCCCCAAATTCTCCGTAACCGTGTAGTTCAGTTCTCCAATGCTGAATTCTGTATCTATTGGAATATCAATATTTTCCGGTTCTGCCTGCGCCTTTAACACCGCAGGAATCCCCAGTCTGACAAAGATACCGCGTTCTGCGGCTCTTTTAATCAAATAATAATAGCTGGCAGTGTCCGCAAAAGTCTCTGACAGTAAGATATCCATGTCAACGTACATCTGCGCGTTTTCCAGCGCCATAGGCGCCACCGCATCATAGATTACAGAGCCTTGCCGGGTATCGATGGTTTCGTCCACCGTGTCCAGCATTTCTTCCATCAAAGATTCATAGGTCTTCTCCTCAAACATCGATTTCCACCTCCTCTACTTCAATTTCTTCACCGTCTACGCAGGTCACTGTTAGCGACAAATATAACTTTCCTCTCTGCAGCTTTTCCTCCGTAAAGGTCACTGACTCAAATCTATCGTCGGCGAGTATGCCCTCTCTGATACTGTCCCTTACTTCAGACTGCACCAGCGGCGGTTGCTCACCGATTAAATCCACCAAAGCGCAGCCGTAGTTTTCATCGTAAATCAGATACTCTTCCGCTTCTGTCATAATGATTTTCTTGATGGCCTGCTTTCTTGCTGTCATCTCATCGACAAGTCCAGCAATTCGCAGGTTCTCAAAATCCAGCTGATAGGTCTTATCGGGAATCACGCCCTCTTCAAAGTCGTTTTCCTGTTCTTCGTCCAGTTCGTATGCATCAGGATTTGGAATCATTTATACCACCACCTTATCAATCACCAAGTAGCGCTGACCGCCTGCCTGACGAATCATCACTGCAGTGTCGCCCTTCTTTAGGGCATTGTGTATCGTCACCTTCGACTTGCCTACACTTCCGGGAAGCGTAATCTCTGTCTCGTAGTCTGAAACATTTCTTCCCAAAATCAAAAAATCCTCAGACAGCGTCAGCTTCTGAGAAACTTTTATCTTTAATGGTTTTACCGAAATCACAGTTCCGGTAATAATATCACAAGGCTTTCCTGCAGCCACAGCCTCTGCTGCTATCTGCTTAATTAGTTGTGTCATGTTAGTAGCTGCTATCGAAATCACCTCCACTTAGTTCTAAGTCCATAGTATGCTGGCCAGCAGAAAACTCATGGGTCACTTTGTCCACCAGAAGATAGTTAGACACCTTCACATCGTAAATCGTCATTAGCACCGGAAGTAGACACCCTGCACGCACCCTCGTCGAGCCGAAAGCGCCGGTTATCTTCAGCGTCCGTGCGACTTTGTTGTACATCTTCAAGAGGACTTTCCCTTTCAATTTCGCCACCTTCGGATCGTCAATCTTTTCAAAGTACTGCAAAAGTCCCCACTTGTTGATTGATTTGGAGGACTTGCTGACATATAGGTCTAGGCTGCCGGTTTCTTCATTTTCATAGGCAAGTTTGATTTGATTGTATACCCCGTCGTCAATAGATCTGGTGTAGTTATAATCCTGGCCAGTTTCGCTGTCGATAAGGACGTTGACTTTCCACGGCTCCCTGAGCCTGAGCTTTCCAAACTCATCATACAATGTATAGATTTTCCCTGTGCTCATCAATGTTTCATCAAGACTGTTTCCCACAATGTCAAAGAGCGTCATGTTGTCATCGATTCGGCTGAACGCCATTTTCGTATTGGCAAGGGTTCCTGCCTGCAAACCAAAATCCTTTGCAATCATTCTGATGAGCTGCGTCGTCGTTTTTTTCTTGTACATGTATGTATCTTTGTTCTTGAAGTACCGCAGCTGGTCGTACACCGTCACATCAAGGCTGCCGTCCTTTTGCGGTTTCAACGTAAAGATAAAGCCAAAAAAGAAATTGGTGCTGCCTACTTTCAGCGTAACTGAGTCACCATTGTAAATCTTCCGCTTGCTGTCTTGGATTGTAGTGAATGTCAGTTTCCCAGGGGCATTTTTGCGCTCCCAGGTGACCTTCATGCCGTCTTTTACTGGAAGCTCGTAGTATTTGTCGTTATGCTTTACAATCAGCTGTATTTTGACCGTATGAACCTTTACTGAGGATATTTCATACTCCTTAACCTCCTGGCTGACCTTCTTGTCCAGCTTCTCCTGCTGCGCCAGCACTTGTTTCAGGTATTTTAATTCCTCAGCTGAATCCTTTTTCTTACCGTCTTTTTTCGTACCAGAAGAAGTGATATGCTCATGCACGAGCCCAAAGCCTGTCACATAAGAATTGCTCAAAGCATACTGCCGGCGCGCCACACTGTTTGTGGTATTCCCCTCAATAGTGTGCAGCGTCTGACCACTGACTTTCTCTACAATGCCTACATGGTTGCCGCCGCCGAAGAAGACGATATCATTTCGCTTTGGAGTATAAGAACCGCGCCCTTTGTACCTGCCCTTGTTCTTGAACCAGGTCATACCGGTTGGCACATAGGCAAACTTCGGCACAACAGAGGTCTTAACTCCGGCTTGATTCGCACACCAGCTGACAAACATGGCGCACCACGGTCCTTGTGTCCCATACCATTTACCGTATTTGGTGTTGCTCTCTGAGGCTTTATACCCAAGCTCACCCTTTGCCACATCAATTAAGTCAGACATAACATCACCCCTTTGGTATAGTCAGCTTTGTTCCCGGAAAAATCCAGTGCCCTGTGGCGCTGGAAGCATAGCCGTGTTTCTTAGCTGTCTTTTCAATGGTAGATTTATTGGCATTGTAAATGGTCTTCCACTTACTGCCGCTGCCTAAAAACTTCTTGGCAATCGCCCAAAGGGTATCCCCGGACTTCACCGTGTAGCTGCTGCCCTTATTTTTCTTTGAGCTGCTTTTCTTCGACTCTTTCTTTGTCACTTTTGATTTTGACGATTTTTTATCTTTCTTCACTTTGATTGTCGTCACACCGTATTCCCGGTACTCCTTCAGCTCGATGGAGACTTTCACATCAAAGCCCTCCTTTGCGTCCTCTGTGACAGTGTAGCTTTCAAGCGTCACATCTAGGGACGTATCAAAGAGACTATTTCCTTGCGGATCCGTCCTAAGCAATTTGAATTTGAATGGTTTTTTCTTTGCCTTTAGCTTTTCGAATTGCTCTAGAAAATAGGACGGAGCTCTAAAAGTCCCGTCCTTGTACAGCGCAAAGGGGTACGCTTGGTTCGGCAACAGTACCTCAAAGCTGATATCCGTCAGCTTATTGGGCTTAATCTGATTGACCTCAGCCTCGTTAATCAGGCTAATAGTCTGGTTCCCGCCTTTCACCTTTATCTGCACCTTTTCCGGCGTCACCGGCATGAGTATCTTATTCAGATAGAGATAATACATTTAGTGCACCCCCTCTGCAGTTGAAATCATTTCTTCCTCCAGCTTACCCTTCAGTTTGGCTACGATGCCGTCGATATCGTCATCAGAATTGATATTGTTGTTGTTTGTCATGTCGATTTTGATTTCTGTTGCTGTGTAGCGGTTAATCGCCTTTTCAGCAGCATAGTCACGGATATATTTCAGGTTTGCATTGGTAATGTCAAGAGCATCGGCGATTTTATCAGTATTGGCAGCGGTTTTATCTGCTGCACCGAGTATGCCTTCTGTCGTCTCATCATTACCGCCACCAAAGAGATTTGACCCTTTGCCATAACCCCAGTTCCATGCGTCAGAATAGTCAAAGCGGTAATCAATATTTGGAGCTTCTCTGTCCAGTGTTATTGCCTTATCATTTTTACCCCAGGAAATAACACTCTTCTGCAGATCATTTAAGCCATCTGTCCAGTTTGCGCCGAAAATCGCATCAATAATTGTTGTCACGATTTTTCCTAATGACAGAAACCAAGATATAATTTGTCCAATGAGATTTGCAACGGCTCCTCCAAAGCTATCAAATCCACCGTCTACGACATTTAAAATCCATTCCACAATTCCAATAAACGGTTCAACAAAAGCCCAAACAGCTTGCAAAATTCCATTAATTGTTCCAATCGCAATATTTCCTATGAGAGCTCCTGCTACTGCGACTGTTCCAACGATGAGCCCCGTTGCGCTGATAGATTTTCCAGTCACTTTATTAATCATCGCTACCAGTGCGTACAACATGGCAATCAGCAGAATGATTCCGCCGACAACCCACGTTATTGGACAGGCAAGCAGTGCTGCATTAAGTCCGTATTGAGCAGCTGTTTCTGCAAATGTTGCTTCGGTTCTCAGCATTTGTGCTGCAGCGCAAATACTTGTCCACGTAGATGAAATTGCAGCCGCCGCATTATACGCCAAATGTGCCGCGACTAATCCTCCAATTGCGGCAGCTATGCCTAGCACAATAGGCTGTAAAAAATCCCAGTTCTGTGCAAGAAAACTAATCACGCTAAGTAGCGGCTGCGTGGCAGCAATCAGTTTATTGCACGTCAGTGTCCAAACCTGCGCCCAGGTCATCGGCATACTCTCAAATTGTGCATTGATGTCTTCTGTGGCTCCCAGCATTGCTTGCTTGACTATGTCGGCAGTAATCTGACCTTCTGACGCCATCTCTCTAATTTCTCCGATTGGCACGCCCAAATAATCCGCAATGGTCTGAATAACATTCGGCGCCGATTCAAATACAGCATTCAGCTCTTCGCCGCGCAGTACGCCGGAACCCAGCGCCTGCGTCAACTGCAACGATGCTGACGCCATTTCCTGTTGGCTGGCGCCGGCAACAACAAACATCTTGCTCAAGTTTTCCGCAAACTGAATTGTTTCATCATTGGAAGAAAACGCATCTGGCGCCCTCTGCCCCAGTTTCGCTATGATATCCGCCTGCGTTAAGAACGAGGCTCTTGAGCGATTTGCTGATTCCATGATTTTGTTCTGCAATTCTGCCGTTGTTTGCAGTCCGTCATTCATCAGATTCAGTCGCGCAGTAGTCTGAGTCACTTCATCGGAAAGGGCTACTAAGCGTTTGACTCCCTGTATTCCTGCATAGGCGGAAACAAATCCCATCACTTTTCCCGTAAGAGAATCAAAGGCATTCTCAGTCTGCCGCACAGGCGCCGGAATACGACCTGCAGCATTTGCCATTTCTTCAAGTTTTACATTCAGCATATCGCATTCCTGCTGCGCTGCCCTGAGTGCCCCAGAATCAAGTCCACCAGATAATTGCCCATCTACCGAACCAAGGGAGCCAATTACACGAGAGAGGGCAGTATTAATATTGCGAAGACCTGCTGTCATATTGTCATTCAGGTACATTTGTGTCATAATTGTAGCCATCTTTTATACTCTCTTTCTCTTTGCTTTTTCTGTCGCCTTTTTCTCGCTCTCCGCCCGTAGCTCAATAGATGCGATTACAAAGGCTTTTTCCCGCCTGCCCATCTGTAAATATTCCGACGGTCTTATATGCAGTTCCTGGAGGCAATGGTGTGCAAACACTGCATCACTATCGCCTCCCTCAATTAGTTTTTTGCTTCGTCCACGTCTTCCTGCATCGATGTAAATCCGTTAAAGTCATTGATAAACTCAACGAATCTGTTGTATTCACCAGATGTTGGAATCATCTCCTTAATCAGTTCGATATCGCTACTAACACCGTAGGAATCCTGCAGTTTCTTGTCGTGCAGATTTGGATAGACCACCGATGCACAAATGACTTTTGCTTTCAGCTTTGATTGGTTTACTTTTGTTCTATATAGCCCCGGCTTTCCGGTCACCTGCACTTCATAGGAGCATTCATCTACAATTGCATCGTTCATCGATGTTGTAATTGGTCGAATTTCCCAGAGTAGTGCCTTTCCGTCTTCGTCAACCAGACTTTCCGTCGCCGGATAAGTTGTATTTTCTTTTTTAATCTGATTTTGTTTCATAAACCTTGAAAATTCACTCATATACTGCCTCCTTAAGCCATCATGCCGTCAAGTATTTTAAATTCCTCCGGCATGCTGAAATCATCAAATGTAAAGTCAAATGTCTCATCCAGGTATTCTCCATCCGCATCGAATTTGGCAAGAATAATGCTGTCAAAATTGCAGTCGGTGAGAACTACGGTTTGTTTTCCAGCAGCCGATGTTGGGTCCTCGTTAGAAATCTGGATATCAAAGTAGATATCTTCTCCGGTTTCTTTGTAGTGCTTTGCGATTTTCCGGAAAATGGACGTGTTGAAATGGAAAGTCGCAGAACCGATTCCCTTCCAACCTGTGGTTTTATTGCCTTTTCCCGGTCTCCCTAAAATAGGAACTTCTGTTTTTGTTCTTTCGATTTTTGCTTCTAGGTTAAGTGCCTGCATGAAATTGTACCGATCGCTGCCGATTGTTACATAGCACTCTGCCATCGCCGCCTGAATTGCGTCTTTGCCGCGCATTCTGATATTGTTAATCGCCATCGTTTACCTCCTATACTACTTTTACTGTCATGTACAGCTTTTCCATCGCTCCAATGACGGTAATCTGTTGTGACACCAAGACGGATTTTTTAGATTCTCCCGGACCCACTATGATATCTGCATCGGTAAAGCCTTCGATTGCCCTGATATCATTCAGCAGTTTTCGGGATTTTACAAGATCATTCCACAAACTGATTCTTCCCGCTTCATCATTTGGCACCTTACCAAGATACTTGGTGTTAAACAGCACTGCGTCATCATTTGCAATCTGGTCGATAACTCTGATTGTTTGATTATCTGCAAACAACTCATTTTTATCGTCCTCAAAGGAAACAAACGAATTGATGTCCTGCAGCACCCGAATTTCCGACCCTGCTCTATGGAAAATATACTTGCCTGATTTAAGCGCATTTGCAAGCTGTGTCTGTGTATAATCACAGTCGATAGTAAACTCCCCATCATACTTTCTGTTTGTATTCGATGCATTCACCGCACAGCCTGCCGCCGCACCGGTCACCCAGTAAACAGCAGAGGCTTCCGTCCAGCCATCATCCGTAGTCACATTATCTACGTTAATAACGCCCTCAAAGTCTGCATCCACATGATGCAGCACCAGCTGGAACTTTACACCAACGTCATCACGCATGCGTTTTACGTAATTGATGCAGAGTTTTTTTACTGTTTCGTCGTTGGTCACCACTCCCATTGTGTTAAAACTATAACTTTCGGCTTTATCCAAATACTTTTGGTAAGCATCGCCTGTCACTTCGCCATTGGTTCCTCCGCTCAAAGAAGTGCCTGCGGTTGCCGCCAAAGTTGCGTCTTTTTTCCAGACGAAGAAATCATCGTCTTTTAAATCTGCGGCTGAAGCTACCGTCTGCATTCCCAATTTGGCAGTTCCGATATAAGTGGAAACATCGAATTTCGTTTCGTCATCTGCGTTTTTTGCGATTACGATTTTTAGATTGTTACCGCGGGTGCCGCTGTATTTTGCCGTTGCATAGTCACAAGATGCTTTTACACCACTATTTAACCGGTAAGCATACAAAACCCTTGCATAGGCAAATAAGTCCCGCAAACCTTTTAGTTTATCATGGGTGTAGTCATATCCAAAAATGGACAATGATCGGCTATTAAAATCATCTACCGTTACCTCGAAAATGGTATCATCTGGACCCCAGTCCAATTCCAGCGGCATGCTTGCATAGCCTCTATCGCTCAGTCTTGCATCAGCTGCAGCAACAGAGATAAAATTGATATACGCGCCCGGAAGCACCTTATCCTGCGCAGTCCAAATTCCTCCGCCAAATGCCATTTACTTCACCTTCCTTTTCAAAAATTCTGCAAGCCTTGCCTGCGCCTCTGCAATGGTGATTGACTCACCATCTTCAATCAGCACAGCTAAAGCATCTTTTCTGTTATCAAAATAGCCGGAAGTAAGCAGGGCTTCTTTTGTAAAAGTCTCCTGCGACTCCGGTGCTTTCTTTTTTGTTGTCATCTTTTATCCTTTCACCTCTGTTTCAGTTCCTTCAAATACTTCCATAGGCTCTTCGGTGTTTGCCACGTAGCTAAAGTAGTTATAGTTTACTGTAAAGGTCAGCACCTCATCAGAAATATCAGCGTTCATATCTGTTCCACGCATTAAATCACCGTCAACGGTAATCAGCTCCAAGCATGCGAAAAGACGCTCCGCCACACTTGCACATTCCGCTCGCGGCTCGTCTGCCGCAGTCAAATACTGGATTGCGAACTGATTTTCGTGATAGTACCGCCTCCCTCGGAACACTCTCGTGTTCGGACTTATACAGAACACAAAAAAACAAGGCTCTTTCATGCCCTGTTTCACGCTTTCTGTATAAAGGGTATATTCGTCGCCAAATTCTTCGCTGATGGCTGTGAGAATACCGTTTATAATTTGTTCAATCATCGCAATGCCGCCTCCATCAGCTTCTTGATTTTCTTTTCAAGGATGACAGGACCGTCACGCTGAATCTCATCTACAGAAATAGTCATCATAAACTGTCCAGGCACCCAACCTCCGTTTACGGTTCTGTGGCCGTATTCCACATAGCTGGCGTACTCAACAGGATTCTTGATTTCGATCAGACAAGTGCTTGGGCTGTGGTAGATTTTATACTTTCCATCCTGAGACCAGCCTTTTTTAAGAGTGCCGCCCTTCTTTCCGGATTTCTTTGAATACACACCCACTGGTGTTCTTTTTATAACTTTCCTAATCAGGCGCTGAGCAAGTTCCTTTGCACAAATATCCATAATCTCGGACATATTATCCGTCATAGCCTGCAAGCTGTCTGCAAAGGCTTGCAGCTCCGAAAAATCACATCCACCATTTCTTCCCATTACGTCCATCCTTTCCACAAATCCAGTTCAATCTCTTGATGGGTCTCATACACCGCCGGCTGTCCGCTGCGACAGTAATCCTGCGTCACACCGTTTTGGGTGACTGTAATCTTACTGCCAGGCATGACATCAATTTCCGGCACCAAAAACAGCTTGATAACCTGCTGTCTGCTGGTGCCGGTTTCCATCTTCTCTGCCGCCGGTGCGCTGCTATAGGAAAGCCGGCACGGTTCATTTTCCAGCACGATGATCTCACGATGTCCCGTCGCCTTATTGGGCTTAAGATAGGGCTCGTAAATTGTAATGGTGCAGGTGCCTTCGTAGAGCAGTTCGATAGCTTTTCTATGCGCTTTTCTCATCTTCGCCAGTGCCGTCATCGAAACACCACCCTTCGATATCTGTTCAGCTGCTTTTCATAAGCTTTGAGCAGTGTATCTTTGTAGCCTTCCATCGCAAAGCTGTTAAAGGATGTTGATGTATCACCTTCTGTGAGAGAAGAAATAGAACCTGGCGCCATATCTTCCTGCCCCAGGTTCTCATTTCGATATAGGTCCATCGCCATGCGATAGGCGGTCATCTCAAGTCCATCCGGAAGTTCCTTAATGTTACAGTAGTTCAAAATCACTTCCCGGATATCATCTAAAACGAACATCAGAAAAAAATCCTTTTCTTCGTTTTCAATCCCGAGTAGTTTCTTTAACTTTTCAACTGTAAGCATAGGACTTACCCCAGCTTATGCTTGAAGGCAACGATTCTAATCTGTTTCGGTTCGTAAACCGGTTTCCAGTTAGCGGGATTTGCGAGTTCCAGCCTAGACGGTCCCTCGGTCTTTGCCACAGAAGCATTGGTAAACATAACTCCTCTTGGGTGCAGAATATTGGTTCTTCTGTTAATCAGATAATCTACACCGGAGCCCTTTCTCTTTGCTCTGTCGGTTTCGGTCGGAACAAATCCTACCGGGCTTCCGTTGCCTAGTGCAATTGCGCCGGCACCAAAGAGGTAAGTGGTATAAACTCCCTTTTCTGCAGGACAACCGTCATCAATGATTACACGCTTGCCCTGATAAGTTCCAAAGGCAACGTCATTAGAAGGCTGTACTGTTTCGATGAGGTTCTGCTTTTTCAGATATGCTTCTGTTGCGGAGTGCATACAAATACCTGTCAGCTGCGCTTTAGCATCGCCAAGCATCTGTTCTGCGTCAATAAATGCAGATCCGCTCCAGTTGGCACCCGCGCCAGACTTTGTGGAGATATCTAATAAGTTAGATGCAAGTCTTGTTTCTGCAGGCGATGCACTATCACCGGTTGTCGCCGGTACAGTGCCGAAGATACCATTCAGAACTGCAATCAATTCTTTCTGCATATCTCTTTCCCAAAATCTTGCAACTAAATCGCCAATCGCCATCATAGGATCAGCACCCGCAAGCGCTGCAGAGAGGTCTGTTGCGCTCCACATCTTCGCGCGTCTGATAATTGCCGCCACGTCCTTGTTGGAAGTAATTTTGTTATCCTCCAAATCTGTACCTTCGATTACCTGTTCAGATTCTCCGGTCAAGTCTTCGAAGAACGGCATGTTGACTGTTGGCGCTGCCTGAGACGCTAAGCTGTCAAATTCTGTGCTATTTGCGATAATTCCACTCTGCAAAAGCGCAGACAGCTCCATCGTTCTATTTACTACATACGGATTAAATAATTCAGGGACGATAACGTCCTGTAAAGTTGTTCCTGGCATTTAATTCACCTTTCCTTTCTAAATCTTTACACCGGCAGCAGCTGCAAGTGCTCTTGCCTGCTCCGGATTACTTTTGAGCAGTTTGCCCTGCTCTGTCATGTTAAATGTTTCTTTTGCAAATGGATTGATAGCTCCGCCGCTGCCGCCGCCGTGGGGTTCATAGCGCGACTCCTGCTTGAATAAATGTGCCATTGCCTTATCTTCTTTATAAGATTTCAACACATCGTCAACACCGACCGGCTTTCCTTCTTTGTCAAAGGTAAACTTATCAAGTCCGCCCTGCTTATAAATCAGGTAGTCCGGATCCAGAACTCCTGATTTAGCAAGCTGCTCTTTCAGCACGTAAGTCTTTGCGGTGTCAGCTGCAGCTTTCTTCAAATTACCAATCTCAGTTTCATAATCCGAAACTTTCTTCTGCAGATCCGCATTGTCACCATTTTCCTTCTTCAGGTCGGCGATTGTCTTTTCAGCGGCTTTCAGTGCATCGCTTTTTTCGTTAAAGGCATTTTTGGGCACTGCATGTTTTGGAAACTCTTCCGAAATCTGCTTTATTAGCCCCTCGACGTCCAGATTCCCATCTGTAATACTTGCCTTTTCTAAAATTTCTCTCAGCCATTCCATTTTTATATCCTCCGTAAATTTTTATTCCCGCTTTCCGGGTATTGGGATTCGCCGGTTATACCTCCGGCAAGGTAGCTTCCGCTCTTTAACGCCTGCGGAAAGAAGGCAATATAAAAGGACCACCGCTTTGGTAGTCCTTAGATAACGTGTTATTCATTTCCCCTAGTTACATGCCCGGGATAATCTCTTTTAAATCCTTCAGAAATGCTTTTGCTTTCTGCATTGTGCTGTTCTCCTGTAAATACGCAATTCCTTTCGGGGTAATGGCAAGCTGCTCTGTCAGTTTTATCCCTTTTATGTTTTGACCTAAAATCGGTATCAGTACAACGCCTTCGATAAATCCCTCTTCATAGAGATGTCTCAAAATATATTGCCAGTAGTCCTTCTTCACAGGAAAGTCATCTGTATCATAGCACAGATATTCTAAACTTGCCAGCTGCCCCTCTTTTAAGCAGCCGTACAAATAAATCAAAATTCTGTAAGATATAACGAAATAATCATCTTTTGCCATTATTTTTCCTCCTGCAGTACTTCCCGAATAAGCGATGTATATTTATTGTTTAAATCTATTTTCGTCTTATTCGCAGAGTGACTCAGCTCACAAGGTCCCAAATTTAATGGTGGCAATTTCCCCAGTTCCGCAAACCACTCTTCCTCAAGACGCTCAATCCGCCGAATCTGATCATCACTTAATTTTCTGTCGGTCGTAGTCAACATATCCGTTCTCCTTTAAATACAGAAATCCGGCATGCTGCATTTCAAAATCCGGATCATCAATATACTTTAGTGCACCTCGCTGTAAATCAGTATACACTATATCACTTAAATCTTTCAATACTTTTACCGTGTAAGTATACTTTTCATTTACAGCAATTAACTTTTCTATTTCGGGATGCTCACGCAGAAAATAGAAATCGTCCTCACCAAACGAAACAATGCCATTGGAGGATGGATGGTTATGGGTAATTGTTGCGCCTTTTATTACAAAGTCCGACATATCAAGTGAACTTTCGCTACCAGCAAAGTGTATCAAGGTCCCGTCTTCTTGTATAACTATACCATGCTCAACGGCTTCATTCCGAATAAGGTTGTTGTAATAGTCAATAGCAATGTCACGGTTCTCAGAATCAACTTTTCCAAGCACCTCTCTGATTGTTTCTGTACTCTTATTAGTAAAGCCTGCTCCTAGTTTAATTGGTTTACCCTGTCCTTTGGCAATTGATTCTTTCCATTCAGGATACGTCATATCCGCAGGTACATGGTAGGTTTTACCATCTTCGCCCCTCGCTGCTCTCATCTCGCCTACGGTAAACTCATCGTCAAAATACGGGCAAGTGGTTGACCTGCACGAAACATGAAAGGGCTGCGCTGTAACTCCGGGTTCATACTGACTCATCGGGAAGTGTTTGCCGTTAAGCTGTTGACAAATCTCCGATGTATGAGAATCCAGCGTCGCTACAATCTCATACTCTTCCACACCCAGCTCATTAAATGCGTCTTTCTGCGCTGCAGCACTAAAAAAGGCCTGCTCTGTCATTACGAGCCGGCCAGCTTGCACTTTTGCATTCTTGAAGCGCTTATCCACGTATTTACTTAAATTCTTGATAGCCTCATCAGGGCCTTTGCCCAAGATGCATGCCCGGGTCAGTTCGCCATGAAGGTCGTACACCATTTGATTCTTCGCCTGCCAAATCCGGTCCGAGAAAGTCTTTCCGTCTGCCGCCCAAGGCTTAGAAATCAGTTTTGACAGTTTTTTCTCGTCAATTGACGCAATATTCCACCCTACGCCAAAACCTCGCTGTAGCTCAAAGGCGGACCGATAATAACCCTCTTCATAGACCTTCCTTGCCATAGTATCTACATCGTCAAGGTAATTTCCAAAAGCTTTCTCTGCGGACTGCTGCACCTTTATCTTCAGTGCCTCCAATCTGCTTATGTGAAACTTTGCGGAAGCGTTTTCAAGCTCCTTTACCCACTGCTGATTGATAGCGTTTTCTTTGCCGTACTTTATGTATTCCTCAACAGTCCACTTGAATTCCTCCAGTTGTCCAGCGTCAAGCAGCTTTCTAGCATTTTTCATGCTAATTTCGTTGTTCTTGGCAATGCGATAAATCCAGGTTTCAATATCAGCGTTGATTTCCCTGAGGGCTTTGTCAAAATACGGTTGCACACCTCTATAGGTTTCTTCACCGTATTCTCCGAGTGCCTCTTCAAGGATTTCGAATCGTTTCTGCCAGTAAGCACTATTCTTCATAGACAATCACACTCTTTAAACGCCCGTAGCAGCTTGGGTGCCTGAATCGCAATCCAGTCAATCAGTTCCTCATTTGTTGACCACGCTCCCTCAAAGTGCAGGCTTGATGAATCAATCCCTGATTCAAACAAAAAAGCATGCACGATTTCATGGCGAATCACCTGTTTTGCGTATGCTTTAAGATCTGCCTTGCTAAGAGGGTCTTCTTGTAAATCTTCAACGACAATTAGTTTAGTTGAAGTGTCTACATAACCATCAGCCTCCCCCAATTTAGGATCATCTTCTTGTTTGTGTTTCTCTATTCTATAAGTTGTGCCTAAAATGCTAACTTCCATGCCTTATCCCTCCACGTCGTCGTCATCGTTATTTAAGTTACCTCCAAAGGCACCTGCGTATTGCTGCATCTTTTTGTAGCTTTCCTGTTCTTCTTTTTCAAGCTGCTGCAGTTCCTCTTCTGGGTCTTCCACAAACGGATGATTTTTCAGGATAGTCCTCTTGCTGATAATCCCCTCGCTGTCTCTGCAGATTTGTGCCAGCTCTACGTCATTTTTGATGCTGTTTCGGTACCACGTTTGGGTAATCGCGTTGTAAGCAATTCCTGCATGCTTGCAAATGGCTCTTACCAATTTATAAAATCCCAATCTGAATTCTGTTTCCATCAGACCAGTCTTCATTTCCAAAAGGCTGTACATGAACTTAAGGGCTTCACCCGATTGGTTCCCGAAATTCTCCGGCTGTGGGTCAAAGCCTTGTCCTTGCTCAAATATTGCCTTACGGGTTGTTTCCAATACGCTATTTCTTGCTTCGATCGGAATTTCAATACTCAGTGTAGAGATCCCCGGATTTCCTTCATCAGCATCAACCTTGACAGTTTTGTATTTTTTAAGTTCTTCCAGGAAATTGCTTAAATCTGTTCCCCCATAGCCGGATAACACAAAAATCAGTTCCTGCACATCATCAAGGTCATTGATAAACCCGCTAAAGACCTTGTCAAACACATCGATGAGCGGTTTTATACTTTTTAGATCGCTGGTGCCGATGTTGTTATTCCAGAATGGAATAAATGGTACCTCTTCAAATTTGTGTTCGTACCACCAGACAGGTTCACCGTAGGTAGGATCGGTAAACATTTCGTAATAGTGAAGTCCGTCATCCACGGTGTCTGCGATTCGTCTTTTAAAAGCTTGACACTCTCTATCAGTCCAGTATTCATAAACCATATTTTTTTCACCGGTTTCTTCGTCGATGATGTTATAGACCCTCATCGCACCGATAAGCCGCTTCTTTAAGCTATTGTCAAAGATTGGAATAATCTCCTTACTGTCTACCACTGCCCATTCAAAGCCATCTCCGTTATCCCAGTAATGTACCCAGGCTACTGCGCAGTTGGCAGCGTTAACACATAAGGTTGAGCAGTTCTTTTCATACTCATCACCAAGAAGACCCTGAATCTTTTTACTTCCCTCTTCACTTCCTACATCAAAGACTGGCGGATAGGTAAAAGCATACGATGCCTTTTGATTTACGAGAAGACCGTGAAAGTTTCTCGGAATCCTGTTATCCGCATTGCGAAGGGGATTATCTGTTTCCTCTTCATCCTCTGTCACCTTTGAATACAGAACATCTGTTTCATTACGGTAATATCTCTCCGCTATCATTGCGTTCTGCACAAAATCCTCGTGCCTAGGAAGATACCGTCTTATTAAGTTTTTCATTACTTCAAGTTCCATAAAAACCTCTACTTCAAAATCGAAATTCCGTTGCTCTTTTTAAGCATCGTATAACAGAAATACCGTAGTGCGTCCATACAGTGGTCATTTGCTTTTACCGGCTTATCTTCGCCCCGCTCTGCTGCCTTCTCATCCCAGACATAAGACGCAAACTCCTTGATAGTTTCTTCGCATATGTCAGCTATTGCAATCTGTTCACGGTTCAGCAGTGCCGCCACAACGCGGATTCCATCGAGGACATCGTTCTTTGCCTTTTTTATAACAAAGCCTCGCTGCCGAAGTTCTGCAATAAAAGACGCTGCGGAAGGGTCGACAATAATCTTTTTTGGCTTTATGTTACCAAGCCATTCTGCAAGGTCATCTGCAAACTCACTGTCTGTCTTTTGTCTATTCTCGTTCCTGCCGGAATAATAATACTCCCGGCAGCATACCCACTTTTCGCCGTCTTTTCGCCAAAGCAGGAATACTGTAGCATTCTGCGTGCCGTAGTCACAGCTGACGAAGTACTTTTCTGTTGCTGGTGTACTGATTGGCGCTATTTCATGCCTTGCTTTCTCGAACATGTCGTAAATTACGCCCTCTGCTACGCACCAAAGCCCCAGAATGTAGCGTTTATAGAAGACACCGCTGTACATAGACCGGTATCTTGCCTTAATCTTCTCACTCAGGCTCAGGTTGTCGTCCATAGTAAAATGCAGATAAAGCAAATCCTTTTCGATTGCTTTATCAATCCAGTTTACCTTGAACCAGTGATACGGCCCTTCCGGGTTACAGTTGAACCAGTATTTTGACCCGTCAACAGAGCATCTGCCGGTTGCCTGATTGACAAAACTCTCCGGCATCAGCGCTACTTCATCGAAGAAAACACCCGCCAGAGTGATGCCCTGAATTAGATCCTGCGACCTTTCGTCCTTACCGCCGAAAATATAGAAATAGTTCGTATTGTCGCCGCGGCTGACTTCCAGTAAGTTATCTGCCCTGTGATACTTTGAGCGGTATCCTCTGGCAGCCAGCATCAGCTTCAGTACCGCCAGCACGTTACGCCGGAATGAGCCTATGGTCTTGCCGCACATCGCAAAGTTCTCTTCAGCGAATGAATTCATCGCCCATATGACAAAAGACAGCGCCATTGACACTGTCTTCCCGCTACGGATTGCCCCGTCTGCTATAATCCCTTCCTTATCAGCAACGCCGGATTCCGGCAGCCACCAGGTAAGAATCTGTTTTTGTTTTCTCGAGAAAGGCTTGAACTTGAATATGGCTCGTTTTATTCTTGCCATACCGAAGCCGCCTCCTCTTTCAGGGCTGCAATAAAGCCGTCATCTTCTGTCGTCACTCCCGGATCCTCACCTTTAATCCTTGCTGTATTCGCGCGGATATTTTCAATCCGGGCTTTCTGCTCGTCGGTTGCTAAATCCATATGCTCTGCCAGCCAATTCAATGCTTTCAGCTTGTCTGCTAGTTTCAACTTTGCTCCATCTTTTCCCGAACTTACTTCCTGTATTAGGGAGCCGTCAACCTCTTCACTTTCCTCGAATTCTACAGCATTTATAATCTTGGTCACGGGTACCTTCTTGCCGCTTTCTTTGTCGGTTTCATAAACCGGACCAAAGGGACCCATCACCTGTACTTCTCTTCGTCCAAACTTCACATAATCAGTAATGTCTGCATAAGCAATATCTATATACTTCTGTACAATATCCTCACCCGAAAGCATTTCCCTATTTAATCTACTCTCTTTCATCTGGGCAATCTCTGCTCTTATGTTAGGATTCGTTAGCAGCTTTGAGGCGTTTACCCTTGCAGTTTCTTCCTTGCAACCATAAGCTTTTTTATATGCTTTGGTTGCATTGAAGCATTTTATATAATAAATACAAAAAAGGCGCTGCTTATCATTGAGCAAATC
This sequence comes from Senimuribacter intestinalis, assembly GCF_943192965.1. Taxonomy (NCBI): domain Bacteria; kingdom Bacillati; phylum Bacillota; class Clostridia; order Peptostreptococcales; family Anaerovoracaceae; genus Senimuribacter; species Senimuribacter intestinalis. The sequence continues at coordinate 31,366 of NZ_CALPCF010000014.1, read as the reverse complement.
ACCTTCCGTTTTTCCCTCTTCAATTTGTTTATTTTTGTGTGCACCCTTTTCCTCTTTTTTGTGTGCACCTTTTTTTGTGCTATCTCTGCACCAATCATATCGCTTCTTCCATGACTTCACAGTGTTCATTGTGACGCCATATTTTTCAGCAATCTCTTTATACTTCATCCCCGACATATAATCAAATTCTGCCAGTTCGCGTTTTTCTCTTTCTATGGCTCACCACCTCTCATTCATTATGGTATAAAAAGACCCCGGGCCCGAAGGACACCGGAGTACGTTCAGGCTATAGAAAATCGTTATTCCCTGTTCCAATCTGTTTTTAAAATAACTATAAAAAATAATAGTAAGCTTATAAAATCTGACATAAAAACTATAGAGCTGAGTCCTATTAACCATTTATACAAAATCACTGTATCATAAATAGCCAACGTGCATATCAGTCCCAATAATATTGCGAAGAACATGAAAGCACAACTTATTACAAAAGAAATCAGTATCGTTTTATAATCTCCCGTATCTTTTATAAATTCTATAAACTTTTTGCCTCCCATAGTTAGCAGTATTGAAGTTGCTGTCAATAAAAAACCTAATAATGTTGCCCAAACACCTATCATCATTTTTATATCATCAACTATAATGCCAATCGTTATATGCTCCGGGATCGGAATATATATACTCGCTAATCCTGCTGATACAATCGGTAAAATTCCAAAAATGACACAGTCCCGTTTTTTAGCTTTAGATAAACTCATTCAATTCACCGTTTTGAAAACCTTTATCACCTCATAATAGCATCATAATAGAATGACACTATGCTGTCATACATCATATTTGAATCAATCTGTCTTTTTTCAGTTTTTGCAAAGACTTCTTTCTTTATGAATTTATCTGATAACAAATCCACGCTGTCTTTCGTTATAGAATTTTGCGAAATAGTAAATTTGCTAAAATCATCCTTGTAGTCCCTACTCAATTTCCGCATTTCTTCCTCTGTAAGAGGTGCATCAAATCCTTGATACTCGTTACTTTGCTTTTTTCTCTTTGTAAGTTTTACCTCTACAACATCAACGTCATCAGGTATACTTCGACAAAGCGATGAGAATATACTTTGAGATTTTCTCAACTCTTTATATGCTTCTGAATTACACTTCACCGCAAAATCAAACAAGGTGTACTTTTCGTTCTTAATAATCTTTGAATACACATCATCGTTTAATTTAGGTGTACATCTCGTCTGTATATGATATCCAACTTTATATGCAACAGCATCTAAATATTTTGTTATTGCCGTTGGCCTTGCACCTGAGAAATTGTATTCAGCACCAAGAACTCCACAATCGAGGAACAAGACTTCATGCGTTATCTCTGCAATGTTTTGATTCTGGTCCAAAAAGTCGTCTAAACTTTGAAGGAGCCCATTTTTTTCTACCAGAGGGAATGCGTTTTTCTTCACAAGAACCAATCTATATTTAACTAGATTTTTAGATTCATCCAAATCATCAATTATCATAAATAGATTATCTCCTGTGTTTGTATCGGTCTGCTTTTCCTGAAAACTCAATTTACTTATTTTATTAAAAAGGTCGACCAAAATTTCCTTAAGATTAGAAACTTTCCTTAGTTTTGCAGTTTCTTGATCAAAAGAAACTAAATCAAAATCGTAATAATGTAAACTCCGTTCAATAGCGTCTTTACCCATATCGTAATTCTCCTTTAGTTTTCCCCTTCCACAAGTAAATATACCACACGTGAAATAATAGTGCAAATAATATCTACTTTAGAATTCAGATATTTTGCCAACAACAAAAGCGCCACCGTACAGCAGCGCCTTGATGTCAGCAATCATAAAAATAAGGAGATTCGCCAGAACGTTAGAGTTGTTAAACTCTTTTACTTTTTCCATTTTAACTATATCATAAAAAAAGCGGAGAAAAGCGGAGAACTTTTCTTTTTTCATCTCTTTTTTTCTTTTCTTATCTCTGAACCTCTAACCTCTGCATCAATGCCTCCTGCAAAATCTTTGATACATTCACCCCTGCAGCATCCGCTTCCTGGTTTAACCAATTGGGCAGAGTTACATTTCTTCTCACCATCTTCTGATCCAGTTTCTTTCTGTAGGCTATAAAGTCCACATCTACCAGAGATACAATTCCTTCCCCCTCTTCAGCAAAGGTTCCCTTCTCCGGTTTCACGTCTGCCAGCCTTGATGCCTCCGGGATAGTCTCTCCGTCATCTTCTATGGAAATTCCCTTTATTCCGATTGCGTCTCTTGCCATAGTAAACGCCTCTTCAAGATTCTTTCCTTCTGTCAGGATTTCCATATCAGGTACTTCTACTAAGCAAACATCGTTCAGTTCCGTGAATATCACAGGATATACTTTTGTCATAACAATCCTCTCTTTCTTCTCGTTCTCTTTATTTTAACTTTCTGATGGGGATTTTATAATCCCCATCTTTTAAGTATTGCTTTCGCCAGCCTTTCATCGACTTCCGTGTGCCTCGGAATTGTTTCCTTTTCATTGCCTCTTCGGTATATGTCATGATTGCCACCGTGCCTGTCGAACTCAAATCCGACGCTTTCCAGTTTCTTTATTAAGTCTTTACGCTTCATCACGTCCTCCTTACATTATTTATTATACACATTTTTTACACATTTGTAAATAGTTTTATACACATTTTTTACACATTATTTATAAATTCTCTGATAAGACTTCTGGCGTAATCTTTTGCAACAAAATTCGCTTCTGCTACTTCTTCCCAGCTCATGCAGTCTAGGAAACGGCTTCGCATCAGTTCCCGTATTTTCGGATTTTCGATTGTCTGAATATATCGTTCTATCTTCACCGCCTCTGCCTGGGATTCTTTGATGTTCTTTTCGATTTCCTCTTCAAGGAGCTTTATCATGAGTGGAAGAGTAAACTCCTCTTCAGGCACACCCTCTATCCGGACAGGGATTCCTTTACCCGTTTTATAATCTCTGACTGTATCTCCTACTTCGCCCTGTTCTCTGATAAGCTGCTGTTTTTTTCTCAATCGCGCCAGGCGTTTTTCCTGCCTCTTCACTTCATGCTGCAACCAAAAGTGTCTGCTCAATTCCTGTTTTGTCATAACTCCCCTCCTCGCACTGCAAAGAAGCCTATTTCCATAGGCTCTGCTGCTCCTCTTCATAGTTTGCTTTGAAATATTCTCTATCACTGACAATTTGTTCTCCTGGCCAGCGTTTAAATCTCCTCGGTTTATCTATGGCGACCATAATATATTCCAAATGTTCCAAGCCCGTTACCGGATGTTCGTATCTGCGGCAATGGTCCTGATCTATGTAATACCCATCAATCGCTTCCGGGTCGTCAAACAGTTCTGCTTCGCTGACATCTTTTCTTGTCGGCACTGGTCGCACCAAATTCGTACTGGCAGAAAATCTGCGCTTATGCTGACAATCCCCCTGCCGGAAGGTTCGCTGCGTTTCTTTGATGAGATACTCTGCAAGGTTAATATAATTGCCAGAGTCATCGAGCACAGCCAATTTGACCCAGCCTTTTTTCCAAATTCTTTCCAGAAGTTCTGCCTTAACTTTGCTGATAACCAAGTGATGGTGAATTCTGGTATTTTCATATTCGGTTACTGCTATGTATTTCAATTCCTGACCCTTCTTCCCCATCTCTCTTCTGAGGGTCTTTATAAAAGCATTTCGGTCTTTCTTTGCCTGCTGCTGGTCTGCTTCTATATCGTATGTCAGTACCACATGTAAATCCCCTCCTGTGAAATTCGCATTGAGAAGACGCATTAAATGCTTCACCGCCATACGGTCATTATTCTTGCGAACCTGCTCCGATGTGATATTACTCTTCGGCGCTCTTCTGTTTCGGTGGTTCCCCGATGTCACTTTGATGGTCCTGTCAATCGTTTTCCCTGCTATGCATGTTTCTCTTACGACTTTCATCTTGTCCCTCTTATTAATACTCTTACCAAGCGTGAAAGGGAGGCTTTCACTCCCTGCTCTGTTTCCTTCCTATAGGTATGCCTGGGACTGCTTTTAGGGCTTGTCCCAGGCTTGTTTCTTCTTATATATAATGTAGGTTTAAATCAATTCTTCGTTTAGAATGACTTTTAACTTTTCAACTTCTTCCCTAGTCAGACCGGCTCTTCTCTTGGGTGTTCCGTCCGGGGCAAAGGTTCTCACTTCGTAGACCGGCGCTTTGCCGAACCATTCTGCTTTGATGAAATGCTTTACATTGCCTTTCTGGTCTTCTCCGACTACGCCGTAGTCTTCAATGATTTTTACGTTGACTTTCTTTTCCATCTGGATCCTCCTTACTTCATATATATTTGGATATTCAATTCCGTTTTAGCATCTTCCTTTAAACGGACCAGAATTGATTCAACATTATGTAATAAGTGCATTACTTTTGCGATGCTTTCCTCTGCTTCTTTAATCTGGTGCGGGCTTACGCTTCCGCGTGCAGCACTTAACGTCAGCTTTTGCATTTCTTCATTCACTTGGCTGGTGGTATATTTCAGTCTCTCAGACCGGTCATATAGCTGTGCTGCGGAAATCATGATTCTTTCTTGGCTGTTCATACTCTCCTCCTTTAAAATGGTACATCGTCTTCAATTGGTTCAAATCCTCTCGGTATCTCCGGCTTAAGCTCTGTCATGCTGGTTTGCTTTGTTTGCTCGGTTTGGGTTCCTTGGGTCTGCCCATTTCTCTGCGGTCTGTCGCCCCACTCTAAAAATTCTACTCTGTCTGCCACAACATCGGTTGTGTAAACAGTGACGCCGTCTTTGTTCTGGTAGCTTCCAGTCTGGATTCTACCCTGAACGCCGACTAATCTGCCCTTTGCCAGGTACTTCTCGCAGTTCTCTGCCTGCTTGCCGAAAACGGTCACGCGAGGAAAATCTGTCTGCTTCTCACCACCTGCTCTTACAGGTCTGTCAATGGCAACGGTAAAGGTTGCAACTGCCATCTGTGTGCTTGCGGTGTATCTGATTTCCGGGTCACGGGTAAGTCTTCCGATTAGAACTACACTATTCATCACTTATTCCTCATAGATAACATCAAGTCCATATGCAATAGCTGCGTCATGTTCAATTTTGCATCCTCTGGTATTCTCCCAGCCTTTACAGAAATATGCAGCGTGGCACAGACTCATATTCTCTAAAGATTTTGCAAGGAAGCACAGCGGAATCTGCACAACCCCTCGCTCTTTCATCGCTTTGTCACTATACCATTCATCAGTAAACAGGGTGTTCACGATTTCGTATCCCCGCACTTCAAGCGCCTTAATTGCTCTTTCTCTCGTTGCTTTAATTTCTTCATCAGATTTTCCAGCCATTGGCTGAGATAACATTGCTTTTTTAATCATTTTTCTTTTCCTTTCATCTCACTTCTCTTGTGTACATATAAATTCTATTTCCATCGTTTTCAACATCTTCAACTCCTCTCGTCAGACCATAAAGGGCGCCTTCCTCATCTTCTTGCATGATGTCGCTGTTTTTAAATTCTTCTATTGTCATTATTGCGCGCACTTCGATTTCGGCGCCAGCCGGCATACTCGATAACCGCTCCATCAGTTCATAGTTCTTCATTTTCCTTCTCCTTTCAATGCGCAACTTGTACAAGCTTTTAATATGCCTGGCATTTTTCGCATTAAGATTCGAGCTTGTCCTGATTCCCAGCAGTCTGCGCCACATATAGGGCATACTGCTAGTTTCCAGTCATCATGTCTTGGTGCAGGTACATTTTCCTGCAGTGGCATCATCAAAATATTTCCTATCGTCATGTCCTTAAATCCTCTCTATCATCTGCGTCATAATCTGCTTTAGGGCACAGCGCATTTTTTCTGCCTGCTCTGTGTCTTCGGTTTCCATGGTCACAATAGACTCTGCGCAGCTGCCGAATGCTTTCTGCAGCTGGTCTGCGTAAGCTTTGAAGGTGGCCACTTCGGTATTGGAGTTGTTGGCCAGTTTTCGAGTTAAACGGTCGATTTCCTCAGCGGCCTGCTGGTTGCTTTCCTGCAGCAGGCGCAGGTCTTCACTGACCTTTGCCTTTGCGTCCTCTTCTGCTTTTGCCCGTGTCTCCGCTGCAGCCTTTTCTTTTTCCGCATCTACGGATTCTTTCAGCTTCTTGGATTTCTCCTTTTCCTTGGCCAGCTTATCCTGCATTTTCTGCAGTTCTGCTTCTTTTTCGGCAAGGGCTGCAGGATCCGCTACTGGCTGACCGGCAAGTTCAGCTTTCAGACGGTCGATCTCCGCCTTAAGTTCTGCTTGCACCTCCTCTCTGTTTTCTGCAATTGCTTCCATTTCCGTTTCAAGGCCCTGTTTTTCCTCTTTCAGGCGCTTGATTTCATCTTTTAATTCTCGAACGCTCATATCCGGCATTCCGGGATTCTCCATGACCTTTTCGGCCACCTCTTCCGGCGCTTCCAGAATCGCCCAAACTTTTGAAATTTCAATATCCGACAACGTTTTCGGATTTGCAAACACTCCGTTTTCCGTCTCTATTTTTTTCGCCAGTTTCATCATCCGCTCAGCTTTTCGTTTACTGAAGCGTAAATTTTCATTACACCAATCTTCCCACCCACCATGTCCAATTCTACTTTTGATAACATTTAGGTTTTTTCCTGCTCTTGCCGCCAACTCAATACCCATCTTGCCCAGCAGTTCCATCTGGCTCCAATAGAGATTGGCTCCGTTTTTTAATTCTTCTGTTGTCAAACTCTCCAAGTCTACAACTTCTTTGTATTCCACATCTATAATGTCTCCCATGATTCTTTACGCTGCCGGTGCAGCTGCTCCTTTCCTCTTTCTTTTCACAACTTCCTTTAGCCATCGCTCGGCAAAGGCGTTCACTTCATTTCCTGCGTCACGGTTTCCCCTTCCCCTGCACTGTACTATTTTTCCGTCTCTTAGTTCTAACGTGACAAAGGACTTGTCCGGTGCTTCGCATTTTCTGATTACAAAAATGCTTGTTTTCCCGTGAGCCGCTCTATCTGCATAGCTGGCAACGCAATTATTGTTGTTTGCACCTTCTTCAAAAAATTCTTCTACGTTTCTGAGTGGTCTGATTAGATAAGTTCCATCGGACCAGCTCAGTTTTTCAAGTTGTTTGACCTGTTTTGTAAGTTTTTCATTTTTTGCCCGTACTTCTTCCTCGTATTCCCTTCTCTTCTTTTCTCTCAGCTGCGCAGAGGCTTTCTCATGAGCCGCAGCGAAGTCTTTTGAATAAAGGTAATAGTCTGTTTCGGGATACTTAAGTTCTCTGATCTGCCCAATGTAGTCTTTGTATTCGTTTAACACAAAATCTCTGCTGTACCCATAACTGCCGTGTCCACAGTACGGTCTATTGTCTTGATATAGCTTTTCTAAGTACCTTGCGGTTTTCAACGGATCCATGCCTTTCAAGCTTACGCCCCACTGTAGTTTTGTCGTGAAAATTCCGATGTCATCGAAGAAGCCGAAGAAATCTTCCATGTCTTTTTTTCGGATTTTCTTATGGTACTTCTTGATATGCTTATAGGCGGCGATATGATTGACATCAAACATGTTCCACTGTCTCAGTTTGTCTATATCCTGACTGCTGATTCCAAGCACGCCGGGCAAATCATTTCTGCGCCAGTTTGGCCACAAAAATGTGCTTATACCGTAGATTAAACCTCTTTCCAACTCGCTTAATCCTGCTTTGTTCAGATATTCCACCTGTGGGTACTTCGCATTTACCGCAAGGCGCTTTACCAAGACATTGATGTCCGGTCTGCTGTTCGGCTCTATTTCTATTCCGGCATACCTAAGAAAACTTTCTTTGACTGCGTTTGCCATACTCTCATGTATGCAAGGACCCAATCTTGTGATTCCCTCGTATATGTGTACACTGGCGCCTTTATGCCAGCCATTTCCCCATTTTACATAAGCGGTTTGTTCATTCCTCGAAATTTTGACTGTCTCTTCTATGTAAATTTCCCCGTTTAAGTCCTTCAAATCATCAAATGCGCCCTGCTCGTATTTGTAACAGGCATAAAGAATATTGATGTACAAGGACTCAGCCTTTACATTTCCTACCGCCACAGTTCCATCTACGTATACATTTCTTGTGTGGGGATTCGCCTTTCCTTCATGGCCGCACAGCGGGCAGATTATGAAGTCACCCGCTTTGAACTTTTCCATTACATGGATTGTCCTTGCCTTCGGAAACGGCTTTTCCGGATTCGTATAGTCAAAGTATTCTCCGCAGGAAAGGCAAAAGGCCCGCTTTTTGAACCGGTCATAAATAATCGGGCGGCTGATGGATGTATGCACATACTTCTTGATTCCCTTCGGCAGCACGATATTCCAAGGATCTTTCTCAATTCTTAAAACTTCGTATTTCATAGCTGTCTCCTAAAGTAAATCTGTAATGTCTATGACATTTCCGACAGTTGTTGACTTGTCGTCCGGTGTAATGCTGTAATACGCTTCGACCATGTCTTTGTACTCCTGATCCGGCAGACCGTTTATCTGGAATCCGCTTCCCTGCTTTCTTGCTCGTTCTCTGGCCTCCGACTCACATTTCTTACAAAAGTCTTCCAGTTTCTTATCGTCTGCCAACAGCTTGTCCGCAACTTTGTCCTTGGTGCAGATTGATGTCAAATGCTCCTCGATAAAAATTGCAAAGTTGTTATTGATTTCCATCGCTTCTGCCGTAATCTTGGCAATGGCTTCATCTGTTTTCTTGCTCATTTCTTCCTCCTAATTTCAACATGTACACGATCTGCTGCAGTTCGCCGTAGGTCATACGCTTCTCTTTTGCCAGCTGGTTCTTTTCAGCTAGTGTTAATTCATTCCACATCTTGCAGGCGGTTTCAACTGCTACTTGGTAGTCCCATAGGAAGCGCTGTGCATTCTCAATGGAAATCCGGATCGCGCCGGTGGTCGTTACAACGGCAATCTCTCTCGGCGAAGCGGCATAGCATCTGCTCCTGCCGCTTTGTATGACTTCACAGCCGGCTTCTTCTGCGGCTTTTTTAAATTCCTTTAAATTGATTTTTTGATTCAGATTCATTGCTTTTTCCTCCGTTTTGTGGTAAATTAGGAGTAGGTATTGCAGTACCTACTCAACGGCTTGACTCGCTTTTGCGGGTCTTTTCTTTTTGCTTACGTAACATGTTTTGTTCCCGCAAGGCCAGTGTCCACGTTTATAGCATTTTACGTGCAGTGGGCACGCTGGACATTCTCTGATTCTTTTCCATAGTCTTTTCATTGTCTCCTCCTATTCGCAGCCGGCACCGTAAAGGAGCAGCCACAAGGTAATGATTGGTGATGCGGTAATCAGCAATGTGCACACCGCATATATGTAGGCTGCTGCGTCATATTTCAGTGCCAGCCTTTTTAATTTCTTCATCTCGTTTTCTCTCCCATTCTCTCTTCTGTCTCCGAAGCCAGCTTGTTTCTCGCTCGATTTTCTCAGCTATCCAAGGCCTATCACTTTGGTAAAAATGCTCAACTTGACGTTCTTTAACCGCAATCTGTCTGCTGAGTTTTTCGATTTCACCGCGGTAATCCGGTTTCGGATTGTAGATATGGTATCTGCAATGAAGCCCCATCGGTGATGGGTCATAATACGCACACTCCATGCAGCACCTGGTGCAGACCGGCTTTCCTCCAAATTGTGGACACTGCCGGGCTGCATGATAATCAAGATTTCCACATTTTGGACATGGTATCATTTTGGTGTCAACTCCTCTATGTAATTTCTGCCGATGAGCTGCATCCAGCTTTCCAACGCATCATTTGCACTAACGCACTCATCAATCTGCTCATCGATGTAAAGTTGTTCGTATGTTTCACGCCACTTCTGATTCTCTGCTTTCGCCCAAGGCGTAATGTTTTCCTGCAGTTCCCGGTGTTTCTCCGGGCAAAGGTCCACCTGAAAACCATGCGCAATGCTGATTTGCCGGTTAGGTCTTCCCGGGAATACTTCATGGCGCTCAGCGTAAGGTCTGCCGGTGTAAAAGCAGACTCTGTCGGCTTTGTCTTTCCAGCCGTTGTACTTTTTCTTCTCTCTTTTCGCACGGTCCATTTGTTCTACTGCATATAGGTAGTATTTTTCGTCTATCATGCTTCTGCTATCTCCTCTCTGGTCGCGGTTCGCTTAACCTTGAACTTCTCTCCGGTACTCCAAATCGTTACTTTGGAGCTCCCAAAATCAAAGATGGCTTTATCTAGATTGTCGCTTATGACTTCACTGGCTGCGCGCTTAAGCAATTTAACCTGCTCTTCTGACAGCTGAGATAATGTTTTGTCCTCATTTCCCCTCGAGATAAGATTGATGTTCGCCATCAATCTTGCTTTGACTTCTTCCAGCTTCGCGCCGCCGCAGGAGCATTCATTGCTGACTCTCTCATCTGCCGCGTCTTGACTTTCTTCCATAATCGGCTTTATTTCTCCGCAGTACTTGCATGTTCCCTGGTATGTATCCATCAGTAAACCTCCTTTGCTATCTGTTTCAAATTTGCCCCGTTGCTATTTGCCGTTACCAACAGCCGGCGGGTTGTTCCATTTGTGTAAATGATATCGATATATTCGTCGTAGAAATCTCCGCTATCGTCGTGGACTTCCAGATGATAGGCTAAGCTGTCCACCATGCTGCGCTTGTCCATGGATAAAAGGGTTTCTATGCCTCTGACAAATCGGGACTTTTCTTCAATCATTTGTGCTGTTTCTACTTGCATATTTTCTCCTTTCGCAGCGCCGAAGCTTGTCCAATTTTCTTACGGCGCTGGCGGTGTGATTTTCTTGGCATAGCTTCAGTTCCTTTTTCTGTTGTTAATTTCTCTCTTCACTTCATCGGACAGACTATCCCAGCACCGGCTCATTATCTCGCTAAGTGAATCAGATATCTTTAGCTCGTTAAAATATGTAACGTCTCCCGAGTCGTGAATGACTTTGTACTTGTATCCTTCTAAGTCTGAGACAGTTCTGACCATGGTTTCCCTCCTTTCTTTATCGTATGAGCAAAGAACTTTGTCCTATGCTTCAGAGTACTACCTTGCTCGTGTATTTACCGCAGACATTATCTTGACTCTACGATTGTGATACTAGACCACTTTGATGTCATATCTCGTTTAATACGACTTTTGCCATAAACAGTGTTGCAATCGCTTTGGATTTTGTGATATAATTTCTAACGAATAAGCGCAACTCCTTATTCAGCAAATATACCAATGGCGGCGGAAAGTGTGTAAATATATTTCTGCCGCCAAAACTCTTTCAGGCTCATACGAAATCGACAACTTTAGGAAATCCACCACTCTCATCTCTTCCTTTTTGCGTCAATATGTACCTCATTTAATTCATACAGCTTTACGGTTTGTCCTATGCGCTTTACTTTTAATCCGGTCAACCTTCATCTCCAAGCTTAACTGTAATCCCCAATAACTTTAATGCCTTATCCATCATGTTAATTGATATCCCTCGTTCGCCCCTAAACCAGTAATGTACTAGTCTCGTTGAGCACCCAAGTTTTTTAGCAAAATCACACTTTGATATTTCTCTTTCTTTCAGGCAGGTTTCTATTTTTAATAAAATTTCCTTTTCTTTTTCCATATTCACTTGACCTCTCTTCCAAATCTCTTTATACTATATATAGTGAACATGATGTTCTAGCGTTCTATACTTAGTCATAAAGGAGAAAAAATAATGAATAACAGTTGCTTTGTAATCATGCCGATCGGTGATCAGACAATTAATGGTGCTACCGTCACGGCTGCAGATTTAAAGAAGAAATATGATTTTATCATCAAGGAAGCTGTTCAAAAAGCTGCTCCTGATTTATCTGTTATTCGCGCCGACGAAGAGTTAAATCCAAGCTCAATAAGCAATGATATCTTTCTTAAGTTAATGCATTCTACATATGTCATTGCTGATATAACCTACCCTAATCCGAATGTGTTTTATGAACTTGGAATCAGGCATGCTATAAGCCCTCGCACAATTTTAATTCGAGAAAAAAGTGCGCAAAGTATCCCTTTCGATATATCACATTTAAGATATATTGAATACACTCAAGATCCCGACGGGATGCACAATCTAGCGGAACAATTAAAGCTACGTTTCGATTTTTATGCAAAAAATCCCGATAAGCCTGATAATCAATTTCTTGAGTTGTGTTCTTTTACCAGCTTTACCCCATCCGTATACGAGCACTCAGCGCCAACAAACCAAGAAGCTCTTGGTGATCTTCTTATGCTCTTAATTAATAATCCAAATTTGTTTGCAACAATAACTGATGAATCATTATCTGAAGGAGAACAACAGTTAAAATTCATTCAAGAGCTAGGTAAAGATCCTGATGCTTCAAAGAAATTAATTTCGATATTGGTAAGTTCCGGAATGCTCAAATAGTTTATATGACTTGATTCCTTAACATTTTCAAAAGTTTAGAAATTCCCAACAGCACCTCTCCCTGCAGCATCATTTTCTGGATTTGAATGATGCTGTTATCCGTTTTAAGCCACAGAAGTACCTCTTTTCCTTCTTTTGTCTTCTCCAGCTCGGCTACCATATCAGTAATAATATCTTCCATAGCGTTTCACCTCCCTCCTCAAATTCTCTTTCGTTTTGCTTGTCCGATTCTCCGCTTTGTTTTATAATGGATACACAGACTATCGCCGGTATTTTCGTCGGAGGGGCTATTACCATTGGTGTACAATTATTAACAGGTTAATTGCCAGTAAAGAGACCGTTATCGTATTTCCAAGGGCTGACCAAGCAAATGTCCTTAAAGTCTTGGTAATTAAATGTACCTGCTTTTCTATGTGCATATTACTTTTTTTAAGCCGCCTGATTTCTTTCTCAATATCCATTCCTTCACCTCCCTCTTCAAATTACTTCTTACGTTTAGTTTTCATTGCTTTTTCCCATTTTCCAACTTATAATGTACTTACAAGTCGTTATTGCAACCGAACACAAAGAAAATGATACTATTATGAAAATGGATCCCGAATTGCACGAAGCAATCATGAACGCTACCAAAAGCGATGCCGCCAAAATAATCGAATACTTAGAAGCTGAAAAGCGTAAAAGCCGAGTTAAAAACATTGTCATGTTTGTGAGTACTGTAATTGCTGCTATCGCATCAGTTGCGGCCTTTATTCTTCAAATTCTTTAGATTCTGACGTCTTTGTCAGCAAGATTGCACTTCTTGCTATCACACTGAGGTAGTACAAAACTCCCGCTCGGTAATCTCTTTTTCGTCCGGATTGGTAAAATTTCTCCGGCGGGAGTATATATACTTCTTCCGGCTTTATCTTGTCTTTCATCGTTTTCACCTCCCTCTTTAAAAATTCCTTTTTATCCTGCGTCTTTTATTTTTGTAAAAACTTTTTCCGGTCCGCCTTTCTCCCTTATGCTTGTTCGCAATTTATTGCTATGATATAATTTCCTTATCAATACCAAGGAGATTATTATGGCATCCATCAAAGATCAGGAAAAACTTCTCAATTCTCTCATTCATCAGAATGACCTTGAAATATCTGATGAAACATTAGAATATCTTCGCAATCCTACTACGCCAGAAGGGGCAAAGCTGGATGCGCTTATCGACTTAATGTCTAATACGATGCGTTCCCTAGAGGAAACAAACAAGCGACTTGATGTCCAACATCAAGAACACATCGAAAATCAACAAAAAGCCGAAGTTTGGCATGAAGAAGATTTAAAGCGCTACGAGAATGACTCTGCACGATTAAAATCCGAATCACGCAAATCTTGGCTTAATATCGTACTTGTAGCCGCAACTCTTGCTGCAACTATTTACACAATTATCCATTAAGCAATTTTGTGATGATTTCGTCTCCCACGTGTATCAAAAGCGCTATGCTAAGCACGTTAATGCAAATCCTTAGTAGGTGATTTGATTTCGTCAAGTCGTCTACTTTCATTTTGATTTGCCTGATTTCTTTCTCAATATCCATTCCTTCACCCCCTTCTCAAATTCTCTTTCATTTTACTTGTCCGATTCCCCGCCTTGTTTTATAATGGATACACAGACCATTGCCGTGGTCGAGTAGTTAAGAAAGGAGAATGCAAATGGCAAAATATGATTCTTTTGTTTATACAGGTCAATGCCCATATTTAAAGTCGCCTCAAAGTATTCGTGTCGAAACATCTGAGATTCATATCCTTGGTAATCTCAGCCCCGGCTACAAAAAGGTGGGATATTTCTGCGACTACTCAGAAGATTGTCCACACCTTGATGAATACGGCAGATGCCCTGTATTTATCTCGGCTCCCAACGAACCACGCTAAATTCTAAATCTGATGGTTTTGTATTGCCGACTTTTGAAATCCAATCTCCGCCGCAGTCTAACCAGTACTTGCAGTCTGAGCATGGTTCTCCAAAGTCGGCTATTTTTCTATCCATAGCTTGTCTATGAAAACTTTCTAAATGGTTCCACAGGCAGTACATAGATTTTTCCGGTATGTTCAATTTGCTTTCACCTCCCTCTTCAAATCGTTTTTGTCTATGCAAGTATAGTCGACTATACTTTTTGTTCAAATTTTTTTGTGCAAATCAACTCACTCACTTGGCAATTTAACGCCTGTGCGATTCTGTTCAAATTTCCTACCATCAGATCCTCTTGAGTTCCACTTTCAATTCTTGAAATCGTTACTCTAGAAATCCCCGACTTCTTTGCTAACTCATTCTGAGTCAATCCTCGTAGTTCTCTAATTTTCTTTAGATTATATTCCATTAGTACTCTCCTCTCTTGTGTCTTAGCCTTAAGTATAGTCAACTATATTTTATTTGTCAAGTCGTTTTTACTTTTTCTTGACATTTTTGTCGTAATGATGTATAGTTAACTTTACAAAGATGGAGGTGCAATATGACCTTAGGGGATATTATAAAAAATTACAGAAATGAAAATTCAGCAACCATGGAATATGTCGCATCACTATGCGGCATTACAAAAGGCTACGTTGCTATGCTTGAGAAAAATGTTAATTCTAAAACAGGTAGACCCGTAAAGCCTACCATTGAAACGATTTTAAAAGTATGCGCTGGACTAAAGCTTGATGTAGATGAGGTGTTCAAAGTTCTTGATGATGATTATGTCATCACACTATCCAGTAAATCGATGGATTCATCTGATTTAACTGACTCTGAGAAACAGCTTATTATCAACTATCGTGTACTTAATCAAGAGGGCAAAGAAAAAATTGTTGACTACCTTGATGACCTTGTTGCCAGCGGACGATATGCTTAATTTTTTTAAGAAAGGATTATACTATGGCTCTATTTAAGAAAAACAAAACTGAAAACATTATGGAAAAATATGAACATACTCAAACAGCCGAAGTAAAGGAATCACCAGTCGTTAAAGAACATAATGGCCTAGGTATTTTTTCTGGAAAAGGTTTAAAAGATGAATTGAAACAAAAACTGAACAGCTTGAGCAGCTAAAGAGTAAAGCTGAAGCCATGGAAAAACTTCTTTCTCCCGAAATGAAAGATATTCTTAAGCTTCAGGATATCTTCGCACAATGTGAAGACAAAATAAATCATGCTGATGCTGACTTATCCGAATTAAGAGATCAAATTGAAAATAATCGTCTTGAACTCGAAAAACAAAATCGTCAAATATTAGTTAACGAAGAAACGATTGAGTTGGAAACATTCGCCCTTTACCGCCCAACCTATTCTTTTACACATAGTGATGAGTATAAAGAGAAACTCACCCTCATCCGTTCACGTCAAAAAGAAATAATTAAAAACGGGACTGCCGCTTTCGGTTCGCAAACATGGACAGTAAATAATAGCGCTTCAAAAGGTCGAAAGCTTGTAAAAGATATGCAAAAGCTTTGTCTCAGATCTTTTAATAATGAATGTGATGCTGCCGTTGAAAAGGTTCGTTTTAATAATTATGAAAAATGCGAGCAAAGGATTATGAAATCTGCAGATGCGATTGAAAAGCTGGGACAAATGATGGGAGTGAGTATCACTCCTGGATACATCTCATTAAAAAAACAGGAGCTTCAACTCGCTTTAGAATATCAAATAAAAAAGCAAGCCGAAAAAGAAGAACTCAAAGAATTACGTGCACAACAACGTGAAGAAGCTCGTGTTGCCAAAGAAATTGAAGAGCAGCGAAAAAAAGCTTTAAAAGAAAAGCTTCACTATGAAAATGCACTCAAGCAATTAAAAGACCAAATTACGGCTTGTCACTCCGAAGATGAAAAAAATGCTCTTGAATCAAAGTTAGAGACTCTTTCAAGTCATCTTTCAGATATTGAGAAGAATATGATTGAATTGGATTACCGTGAAGCTAATCAAAGAGCCGGTTACGTTTACGTTATTTCCAATATCGGGGCTTTTGGTGAAAACGTTTACAAAATAGGCATGACAAGGCGGCTTGAACCTACTGAGCGTGTTGATGAACTAGGAGACGCATCCGTCCCGTATAATTTCGACATACATGCCATGATTTTTTCCGATGATGCTCCTGCATTAGAAGCTGCTTTACATAGAGCCTTTGAGGATAGGAAGCTTAATATGGTGAATACAAGGCGTGAATTTTTTAAAGTCACTCTTGATGAGATAAAAGCAGTTGTTAAAGAACACCACGATAAAACTGTCGAATTTATCGATGTTCCATCTGCCGAACAATATAGAGAGTCTCTTCGAATCCGTGAATCAATGCGCAAATAATGCTAACCAAAGAAGATTTTCAACACATAAAACTGCAAAAGAGGATTAAGCAATGAATGAAGAAAATCCTGATCAGCCCATAAACGAAGCTGGTCAACCGCTATAACAAAATCAAAACGCACCTACGGCAACCTGTAACAATTCTTGGAAAAGTTGTCGAGTTGAGGTCGAAATTTAAAAAAAGTATTATGAAAATTGGAGGAATATTATGGGCAATTTTTTCTTTTTTGATAATGAAAAAATGGATAAAAAGATAGAGCAAAGTAAGATTTTACTTTATGCAACAGACGAAAGCAATGTACACGTTTCTGTTGCCTTTTATGAAGAAACCTTTTGGCTTACTCAAAAAGCTATGGCAGAACTATTTTCAGTAGACGTCTCAACAATTAATGAGCATTTAAAAAATATCTTTGCTAGTGATGAACTAGATCAAGATTCAACTATTGGGAATTTCCCAATAGTTCAAAAGGAAGGAAATAGAACGGTTCATCGCACTTTAGCATTCTACAATCTAGATGCAATTATAGCTGTTGGTTATCGTGTCAACTCAAAGGCCGCCACACAATTCAGAAAATGGGCAACATCAACCTTAAAAGAATATATCATCAAAGGGTTTGTTCTAAATGATGAAATGCTAAAAAATGGAAAACCATTTGGCAAGGATTACTTCGATGAGTTGTTGGAAAGAATTAAAGAAATTCGTGCCAGCGAGAGACGGTTTTATCAAAAAATCACTGATATCTATGCCCAGTGTAGCTGCGATTATGATCCTCACAGTGAGATAACCCGAACGTTTTTTAAGACAGTGCAAAATAAGTTGATTTTTGCTATTACAGGTGAAACCGCTCCTGAATTGATCAGTCATAGAGCAAACTCAGCAAAGGATCATATGGGGTTAACCACTTGGAAGAATTCACCTGATGGGAAGATTTTGAAATCAGATGTTACAATATCTAAAAATTATTTATATACTGAGGAAGCTTCCGGACTTAATGATATCGTCAGCATGTACCTTGATTATGCAGAAAATCAAGCTAAGCGACAAAAACTAATGACAATGAAGGATTGGGTAGGTAAGCTTGACAGTTTTTTGGAATTTAATGAATATGATATTTTAACCAACGCCGGTAAAGTTTCCAGGAAGGTTGCCGATGATTTAGCGCATAAGGAATTTGAGAAATTTAGAATAAAACAAGATAAAGATTACATTTCAGATTTTGATCGTGCAACACAAAAACTACTCAAATAAGTCTTTCTTACCATTTGCAGGAAACGCTATTTGGCGTCTCTAAACTCATTATTTAGGAGCATTTTTATACGCCCCCTGCTGCAACAAAGGAGCCCCCACATGAAACCAATGGAACTATGGAACACATACATGTACCTGCGCAAGTCCAGGAAAGACGAGCAGCACCTCGATGAACCCATCGAAGTGACTCTTGCCCGTCACCACGACACCCTGAACAGGCTGGCAAAGGCGAAAAGCCTGAACGTTGTCAAGGTCTATAAAGAAGTGCAGACCGGCGACAGCATCGCAGTCAGACCCATGATGCTGGAGCTGCTTGCCGATATCGAAGAAAGCCTTGTCGATGCGGTTCTTGTCATGGACATCGACAGACTTGGTCGCGGCGACCTGCAGGATCAGGGCTATATCCTGAACCTCTTCAAGAGGAAGCAGGTTCGCATCATCACGCCTGACAAAACCTATGACCTTTCCGATGAGACAGACGAAGACATGTTCGACTTCAAGGCATTTTTCGCCCGAAAAGAGCTTGTCACCATCAAGCGCCGTTTTGCCCGCGGAAAACAGGCAAGTCTCAACGCCGGCAATTATATCGGCACTAATGCCCCGTTCGGGTACCGCAAGGAAAACAAAACCCTTTACATTGTGGAAGAGGAAGCCAAAATCATAAAGCTGATGTTTGACCTCTACGTAAACAAGGGATACGGAGATACCCGCATTGCCCGGTACCTAAAAGACCTCGGCATAAAAAACCATAATGGCGCAGATTGGCAGCGCACCACCATCCGCAGGATTCTCAACAATCCTATTTACATCGGAAAAGTCGCATGGAATAAGCGGGATTTCACCTATAAAGACGGGCGCCGCGTTGGCAGCACGCTGAAATCCATCGAAGACTGGAATATTTACGAGGGCAAACACGAAGGCATCATTGACGAAGAAACATTCTGGAAGGCGCAGGACCTTGCCAAAGAGCGCATCGTACCGCACATCTATTCTCGGAATCTGAGCAATCCCCTTTCCTATCTTATCAAGTGCAGCGCCTGCGGTCGCACCATGAGTCAGCGCTCTTCCACCAAGAAAAAGCCTACCCTGCGTTGTTCTCAAAGCTGTGGAGGTGTAATGTCCACTTACATAGATATCGTCGAAGAGCGGCTCATTTCGCAGGTCAGAGACATACTCGAAGGTCTGCAGTGGAAGTACCGCGACATTGATCCAGCAGCTGAACTGGAAGAAGAGATTGCCCTTACCTCGCAGGCCATCGAAAACGCCAGGAAAGAAATTAAAAAGCTGATGGAAAAGCGCCAACGTCAGTATGACTTACTGGAAGAAGGAACTTACACCTCGGAGGATTTTCTGCAGCGTGGAAAAGTAATTGCCGCTGCCACTGAAAAAGAGTACGCCCTCATCGAGGAAGCCGAAGAAAAAATAAAGGTACTGGAAGAGAAAAAACTACATTCCGAAAACACACTGCCGAGAATCACCTCCGCAATGGAATTTATCGACCACGTTTATGAAAATCTGGATCCGCAGCACAAAAATGAGTTTTTATGCGGTCTCATCGACTACGTTGTGTACGATAAGCCAAAAGGCTCTAATCCGCTAGATTTCAAGCTTGAGATACATCTCAAGTTATAAAAAATGCCCGTGGTGGTAAACTAGAGCGCATATAGGTATGCGCGCTGTCGCAACAGTGATTATGAATCGCGCTACAATAGATTACGGTGAGTTTGCCCGCGTTAGCAATGGCGGCGACATTCGCGCCATCATTTTACAGCAGGGGCAGTTTGTATGTCTGCGCGAGTCTATAGGCGGCACTTACAACAGGCAAAATATTTATAATATGACCCCGACACAAGAGCATTATGATATTGTAGACTGGGCAATGGGCGGCGGCAGGCTGCCCGGTGTGGATGGTTCTCTATTCTTTCACAACCCTTACAGCCCAACCTGTCCCACCTATTTCCCTACAAATGTGGGCGTGATTCATAACCGAATCGGTGATCACTGTTTTTATCTTCCAACTTCCTATTATGCCAATACTTAATGACAACCGAATCAAAAATCGACATTCCTATGTTATAAAAATTTAAAGCGAGGTAATTTATATGGCAACATTATGTAATGCAAAAAGCGGATGCGGTAACGTGTCCCTGCAGCCAAAACCAATAGATAACCATGATATCAATTTTATTCCCGCACCAATTATTACTTACCCTCAAATGACAAATTGCACCAATCACCCATACACACCGCAGCAAATGCCCGGCACTTCAAATTCTCCTACCTTTCCTGGGATTGTCGCTTCAACCGTGCCAATGCCAGGTACACAAGCAGTAAATCAGAGTGGTGCAGAAACGCAGGCACCTTCCATTATTCCTGCTGCCGAAGGATCTTTCGAAACCATTCCAGGTCAGCCGGATCCTCCGGCGCTTTTCACAAATGCTAACGCAGATACTGGAAGAGTTACTTCGTCTTCCGCAACGGGCAGCACGCAAACACCAAGCAGCAGTAGTGTTCCTCCAAGTATTCTTCCTGAAGCCCCGCAGTTTCAAGTACCTAATAATCCCCTCCTTCCGCCAGGCTATCAGGAGACAATCGATTATGAAAATCTTCAGTACTTAAACGGTTTCCTCAGAACACAGATTGGAAAGTATATGCGTGTTGAGCAGCTGGTAGGTTCCAGCAACGTTGAAGACCGATACGGTTACCTTATCGGCGTCGGCGTCAACTACATTCTGCTGCAGGAAATCGGCACAGGTAACGTCAGTGCAATCGACTACTATAATATTAAATATGTCTATATTTATTACGCAACCCCTCAACTGCCTTATTTCAGATAAATAACTCTGTACCCCGCAGATGGAAAGTTCCAAAAGACTTTCCATCTGCTTTTTTCATTAAAATATGCGAGGATAAAACCAGCAGAATCTGTCTAATTTTCCTCAAACTTGTACATGAAATTTTTAGCAAGAATATTGCATTTTTCTTCCATAAGGGGTATAATTTTTATGAAAAAAATCAATTAAGAATATGAAAGGACACAATAATGAGAAAATCAAAATTAATCAGTCTCACTCTGGCACTGGCTTTGGTTTTATCCACAGTATTTGCCGGAACAGAGAGCGTATTTGCGGATACTGTAACGCTTCCTGAAGGAAACATTACATTACAGGGAGCTCCTTTCCAGGATGCCGCTAAGTTCAAAGCTGCAGACGACACAACAGAGTTAACTCCGGTTGTTGCACAGAATTTAAACACTGTTGCAGACAAAGACCTGAATATGTATACCACCACGGAATATACAAGTCAGGCAATTTATTATGCGGTAGAAATTCCAAAAGCAGGAAACTTTATCTTTGATATTTTATCTGTCGGCGATACTAATGTCTATCTGTACGAAGACCTTAATGACTCATATATCGACGCACGCCGCATTGCTGCTGCTGAGACAACAGACGACGTTCAGACTTTCTCCGTGCAGGTAAAGAAAGCTGGTACTTACTACTTAGTATTCGAGGCTGCTTACGGTAGTGCACAGAGCGCTTTCACTGTAACTTATGCACCAGCAAAAACAACCACCAGCAGCTCAACACTAAAATCCAACAAAGACTTCTATGCCTCCGTATCAGGAAGCGGTTATCGCTACTATAAAGTTACTACCGTAGGAAATAGAAAATTAACAATTTCTTTCCCTTGGGGCGATGGAACCAATTCAAAATATAAAGTGAAAATCATGGATTCCAAAAAGAAAAAGACCCTGAGTGGCGTTACAACTGTAAGCTCCTCTATCGATTATACTACTTTTGGCGCTGTTCCAAAGGGAACCTACTATGTAGCTGTTTCTACCGCTACTGATTCTTGCTACAGCATTAAGGTAAAACAGACAAAGGTGACCGAAAACAGCGGAAGCAGCAAATCAAAAGCAAAAAGCATTTCTAAAGGCGGAAAGAAAAAAGGTCTGGTTACCGCAACCCAGTCTAAGACTTCTGCTGACTGGTACAAGATTAAAGTCAACAGCAATCAGGCAGTAAACTTAGATGTTTATACAGAAACCGGCGGTTCTGGCGGAATCAAGATTACCGTTTACAGCGGTTCCAAGTCTATGGGATCTTCCGAGTTTTATAACGGAAGCAGTCCAGATTCCTATTCAGGCAGATTAGAGCTTTATACTACAATCAATGGCGTTCATATGGGATATCTGCAAAAAGGAACCTACTACATCAAGGTTACCAAATACGGTTCTGGTAATGGTTATTACGAAATTCAGTGGAAATAATCCTAAATTAAAAAACAGTATGCCAAAAGGGCTCCAAGTGGAGCCCTTTTCTAATAGGTAATGTTTAGTTTCCGCAGTTGCAGAAAATGATTACTAACAGTAAGAAGAAGAACAATAAGCTAGTATCGATTCCACCTTCGTTGTTGAATAATCCACAATTGTTTGACATAATATTTCACCTGCTTCTTTCATAGATTTTACTTTACAGTATGATGAAACCGGTGTATTTGTTCCTGTCTATGTCAAAGATTTTTTCTCTTTTCTATCGCTTCACATCGCCGCCAGACAGGATATCGTCATAAACAGCGCGGCTACCGCCGATAAATTTTGGACGGGTTCTAGCGCATACCACATGCGCCTCTCCGATTTTCTTTACAGAAATGCGAACTGGCACCGCCACACGCGCGAGCTGCATACCGATTAACGTATCTCCAATATCCATACCTGCGTCCGCTTTGATTTCCTCCACAGCTACAGGATTCTTTGCGTTTTCATAAACTGCCATAGCAAAGGAGCCGCCTGCATGGGTCTGTGGTACTACATTAGCAATCTCTGTACCGGGAAGAAGAGCTTCCCTCTCCACAATAACAGCACGATTCAGGTGTTCACAGCACTGTGCCGCCAGAAAGATTCCTCTTTCCGCCAGAATCGGATAAACGCCGTCATAGACCGCTTTCGCCGCATTGAAGTCCGAACCCTTCCCAATCCGCTCTCCCTTAATTTCACTAGAAGAGCAGCCAATAATAAAGATATCGCCTTTCTGCAGCTTTGCAGCTTCTAAAAGCTCCTTCACCGCACTTGCTGCCTGCTCTCTGATTTCTTCATAAGACATTTATATCACTTCCTTAAATGAATTTGCATGTTCACATGTCGCTTCTGTTATACATTCCAGCTGGCAAGATACTTTTCCTGCTCTTCTGTCAGTGTATCAATTTCAATATCCCAAGCTGCAAGCTTTCTTCTTGCAACAACATCGTCAATTTCAGTGCTGACATCGACAACACCTTTTCCCAGCTCACTGTAATGCTCCTTGATGTACATGGCAGAAAGGGCTTGCACTGCAAAACTCATATCCATGATTTCCGCAGGGTGTCCGTCAGCTGCCGCAATGTTGACCAGACGACCTTCCCCAATAACATTGACCCATTTTCCATTTGGGAGCCTGTATCCCATAATATTCTTACGGGTTTCCTTCTTCTCTAACGCTGCTGCTTCAAGGCCTTTCATATCTACTTCGCAGTCAAAATGACCTGCATTAGTCAAAATGGCTCTGTCTTTCATGGTGAGCATATGATCCACAGTAATCGTCTTGCAGCAGCCTGTCGCCGATACAAAGATATCGCCGTAAGGCGCAGCCTTTTCCATAGTCATCACGTCAAAACCATCCATCTTGGCTTCAATGGCTTTTACAGGATTTACTTCCGTAACGATCACCTTTGCGCCCAGAGCATTTGCGCGCATTGCAATGCCTCTACTGCACCAGCCGTAGCCGACTACTACCACAGTCTTTGCTGCTACAATCAGGTTGGTGTTTCTCATGATACTGTCCCAAACGGACTGTCCAGTACCGTAACGATTATCAAACAAATGCTTGCAGTCTGCGTCGTTTACTGCAACCATAGGGAATTTCAAAATACCTTCTTTTTCCATAGCCTTTAAGCGAATGACGCCGGTAGTCGTTTCCTCACAGCCGCCCCAGACTTCTTCTGCTAAATCAGGACGCTTTGTATGCAACATGCCGACTAAATCACCGCCATCATCGATGATAATGTTTGCCTTGTGTTCAAGGCACATTTCAATATGTTTGTCATATTCTTCCGGTGTTGCACCGTGGTATGCAAATACCTTCATGCCGCTGTCTGCAAGGGCTGCTGCCACGTCATCCTGCGTAGAAAGCACATTGCTGCCTGTTACAGACATTTCCGCGCCGCCTGCCGCCAAAACCTTGCAAAGGTATGCAGTCTTCGCCTCCAAATGCACAGAAAGAGAAATTTTGATTCCCTCAAAAGGCTTCGTTTTTGAAAACTCCTCTTCCATTCCGCGAAGAAGCGGCATATTGTTTCTGACCCATTCTATTTTCTGATGCCCTGAGGGCGCCAGTGAAATATCTCTGATATCGTAATTCTCCATGATTCTAATTCCTTTTCTTATATGTATTTATACTGCTTCCAGCGGCGAAGCAAAGCTGTACGCAATACAGACATGTCCCATCAGTGTTTCCGCCGGCTCTCCGTCCACAGTGAAGCGCACTCTGCTCACCTCTTCAAATGAGCCTGTCAAAGTGGCTACAATCTGTGCAATTAAAAGCCTTTCCTCCAGCTCCGTTCCAACCAGATTCCGACTGGAAAAATCAACAGTGACTTCGCCTTCTACTTCCTTAATGTAGTTTATCTTGTACTGATTCTTAAAAGCTGTACCCGCCTGCATATCTGCAGAAATTTTCTTTTCCTGCAGGCACTTCAGCGCTTTTCCGTAAAGCTCCGTTCTACCGCCGCTTGAAACTTCATCAGTCCGTTCCAGTAAGATTTCCTCTATGCTACCTGTTTGCAGCGCATTCATATTCAGCAGCACAACCTTTACTCTTACTTTGTTTCCAAATCCGGTACATGCCATAAATAATGAGATGATTGCAAGAATCACCAGTAATTTAAAATAAATATGCTTCATCGGTGATTCCTTTATTCTACAGTAACACTCTTTGCCAAATTTCTCGGCTTATCAATATCCTCACCTTTTTCCCTTGCCACATAGTAAGCAAACAGCTGTAGTGGAATCACAGACAGAAGCGGTGAAACTTCGTCAGCACAAGGTGGAATGTAAATAACTTCATTACTCTGCTTTTCAATCTGCGCCTTGCCCTCTTTTGCAATAGAAACCACATGTGCAAGCCGCGCTTTTACCTCTACAATGTTGGAAAACATCTTCTCAAAGAGCGCATCCTGTGTTGCCAATGCAATAACAATGGTCTCAGGCTCCATCAACGCAATCGTTCCATGTTTCAGCTCCCCTGCCGCAATAGCAAAGGAATTGATATATGAAATTTCTTTCAGCTTCAGAGATCCCTCATACGCTACCGCTGAATCCATACCTCTTCCAATAAAGAATACCTGCGTTCTATTATAAAGTACCTTGGCAAGCTTTTCTATCTCTGCAGATTTTTCGATAATCCGCTCCACCTTTTCCGGTGCTGCCATAAGTTCAGCCAGCATTGCCTGATAGTATTCTTCCGTAATAGTTCCCTTCAAGTCCCCCATATAAAGGGCAATGAGATACATGCAAACCATCTGGGTGGTGTATGCTTTAGTAGACGCCACTGCGATTTCCGGCCCTGCCCAAGTGTAGAATACATCGTCGGATTCTCTTGCTACCGAGCTTCCCACTACGTTAACTACGGATAAAATCCTGGCACCTTTGCTCTTGGCTTCACGCAGCGCTGCCAGCGTATCCAGAGTCTCTCCCGACTGGCTGATTGCAATAAACAAAGTATTCTCATCCACAAATGGATCTCTATATCTAAATTCCGATGCAACATCTACCTCTACCGGAATTCTTGCCATCTTCTCTATGGCGTACTTGCCCACAAGACCAGCATGATATGCTGTTCCACAGGCAACAATATAAATCTTGTTAAATTTCTTCAGGTCTTCCAGCGTCAAAGAAATACCGTCTAACTTCACTCTGCCGTTTTCATCAAGACGCCTGGTTAAAGTTTCTCTGATCGCTTTCGGCTGCTCATGAATTTCTTTTAGCATAAAGTGCTCATATCCGTCTTTTTCAGCATCCTCAAGGCTCCAAGTCACTTGCAGCACATCTCTCTTAACTGGCTTTTTGTCCTGATTCAAAATCTGAATCTGCTCCGGTGTGCAGATTACCATCTCGTTATTTTCAATCAGATATATTTTATTCAAATATTTTAACAGCGCCGGAATATCTGAAGCGATGAAGTTACAGCCTTTTCCCAGACCTGCAATCAGCGGCGCATCTTTTCTGTATGCCACGATTTTGCCTGGTTCATCCTTTGACATCGCTACGATGGCATAGGCACCCCTCATCAGCTTTACCGCCTCGAAGACGGCATCCTCCAGGGTTGTCTTCTTTAGAACGCCCAAAAGATGTGCAATAACTTCTGAATCCGTCTCAGTCCGAAAAGTAATGCCGTGCTCCTTGGTGAGCCACTCCTTTAATTCCACATAGTTTTCTACGATTCCATTATGCACAATGGCGATAGAACTATCGCCATTTATATGCGGATGTGCATTGGCGTCAGAGGGAACGCCATGGGTTGCCCATCTTGTATGTCCGATTCCCGTTGTTCCATAAAGGTTCTCACCGGCAATGTCTTTTTCCAGATTAGCAATCTTGCCCTCTTTCTTTCTGACGATTAGTTCACCGCCACTGTGCAGGGCAATTCCCGCAGAGTCATATCCTCTATATTCTAACTTTTTAAGTCCATCAATGATAATGTCTCTGGCGTTATCAGCCCCGACATATCCTACAATTCCACACATAAGTTATACCTCTCTTATCTCTCAATTCCTTTTTTCTAGCTGAATTTCCTGCTAATTAAATCTGCCAGCTCTGTTGCCAGCTGATGAATTCTCTCTATATCACTGCCCTCAATCATCACGCGAACCAGCGGTTCTGTGCCGGATGGTCTGATGAGAACTCGACCACTTCCTTCCATCTCTTTTTCAATAGCAGAAATAGCCTGCTGCACCTCTTTATCGGTTAGATAGGCTTTTTTATTTTCATTGCTTACCCTCGCATTTTCAAGAACCTGTGGGAAAATTTCAATCTCAGCGGAAAGCTCCGAAGGCCTTTTTCCTGACGATGCTACCGCCTTTACAAACTGAAGGGAGGAAAGGGTTCCATCCCCCGTCGTGGTGTAATTCAGGAAAATAATATGACCGGACTGTTCTCCACCCAGAATGCAACCAGTTTCCTGCATAGATTCCAGCACGTATCTATCACCTACACCAGTCACTTCTACCTCTGCACCCACAACATCCTTGATATATTTATGGAAGCCGATATTGCTCATTACCGTTGCAGTGACCTTATTCTCAGCAAGCTGACCTGCTTCTTTTAGCATTTTAGCACAAATGCAGATGGTCTTGTCTCCGTCAATGACCATACCCTTTTCGTCTACAACGATAAGTCTGTCTGCATCTCCATCATAAGCAAGACCAATATCAGCATGCTCTGATACCACTGCCTGCTGCAATTTTTCAGGATGAGTTGAGCCAATTTTATCGTTGATGTTAAGGCCGTCAGGCTCACACCCGATAGTAATTACCTCTGCACCCAAAGCGCGATAAACTGCTGGTGCTGTTTTAAATGCTGCACCATTGGCGCAATCCAACACCACCTTCATGCCTTCCAGCCTGATATCGATGGTTGACAGAAGAAACTTGCAGTAAAGCTCCGCCGCATCATCACCTGCATCCAGACATCTTCCCAGTTCATCACCAGTTTTATGGCTATTGGTGTCGATTCCTCTGATAATAATATCTTCTATTTTTTCTTCTATGGCATCGTCCAGCTTAAAACCCTCGCTGTTGAAAAATTTAATTCCGTTATATTCAAAAGGGTTATGCGAAGCAGAGATGACAATCCCAGCGTCCGCATGATAATATTTTACCAGATATGCAACTGCCGGCGTAGGAATTACGCCAACTTTAATCACATTTCCGCCGACAGCCAAAATACCAGCAGTCAAAGCATTTTCCAGCATATCACCGGAAATTCTTGTATCTTTACCGATTACAATAACTGGTCTTTTGCTTTCTTTGCGCAGAACATGAGCGCCTGCTTTTCCCAAATTAAACGCCAGCTCCGGCGTCAGTTCTGAATTGGCGATGCCTCTGACACCGTCCGTTCCAAATAATCTTCCCATAAATAGCCTCTATTCCTTTTGCTCAATTTCAACGTGTACTTTTTTCGGAATCACTTCAATTTTAGTACAATCTTTTTGACACACGACTTCCAGACTCACCTGATGACTACCTTCTTGTTTATCCTTCAGTTCCACTTGCAGTATAATATCTTCCTTTTCTATAGCTGCAAGTTGTTCCTCTTTACCTGTCAGAACAACAACCAGACGATCAATTCCCGAGATTTCCGCCTGTAAATCCGCTGCCAAATTCTGCATATCAATTTCATCGCTGTTAAAAGTAAAAGTCCTAGTGCTAAGGGCTTCCACCTTAATCTCTGCAATCATAGATTCTGCTGACCTTCCGGAAACCTGTACATCTGCAGGAAGTACTGGCACAATCTTCACCGTAGTATCCTCTGTAACATCGGTCAAATCAATAGCCTCAGCAGTAACAAATTCAATGGATTCAAGGACGCTGCTTTTTCCCTTGATCGTAATAGTCTTCGGAGCAGAAACGGATTTTTCCAATGTGCCGTCGGATAGATCCACAACTGGCACCTTTAGCGGTACGGTCTTCGCCATTCCAAGCTCCGCTGTCACCTGTACAGACCCTGCAGAAAGTTTGACTCTCTCTATCATTTCGCCTCTTTTATCTACAGGTTCCAATTTGCAGGCAATGGTCTTCAACCTATCTGTTACTTCTCCTTCTTTTACCAAGGCACTAGCATGATCTACCTGTTCTACCAGTGACTGTGCACCAGTTACCGTAACCTTGCTGCGGCTCAATTCTACTGTAATCGGTTCCTGATCCGTACTGAAAACTCCCTCATACTGCGGCAGAATGTCAATTTCCTTTGAGACTTTGTTTTCAACTGTAACAGTGACTTTATTTAAACTTTTATCTTCAATTTCCACATTATCCGGCACTCTGATATTGACCCGTAACTGATTCTCACCTTTCGCTGCCTCCTCTAAGCTGACAGAAGCAGTAATATCACCAGGGCGCAGTCTGCTTACGTTGGCTCTTGTGCCCGTCACCGTCACGTTCAAAGTCTCAGCGCTGATGTCTAAAATTGCCAGCTCGTTTTCATCCAGCGATTCTTCCCCCAGAAACTGAATTGGGACATCCCTGTAAGTCTTGGTGTCGGTCGGGTTGGTTTCCCCAATAACATATGCCCAAATTCCAATCGCTATGAGCACAGAGAGGACGATATTGAACTTTTTGTTATCTAGCATCTTTCTTCCTCCCCAGTTTGCCTATAATCTTTTTCAGCTTGTCGCCGCGATCTCCTTCCTTGTTTAAATATAAATTTAAAAGAGTTTTTTCAACAGTCTTAGTATCTAAAAATCTCGTCAGCTTTCCATCCACTGCCATAGAAATAACGCCCGTTTCCTCACTCACAATGATGGAAATCGCATCAGAATGTTCGGTAATTCCAATACCAGCTCTATGTCTGGTTCCCAGACTTTTATTTAAATTTTTATTTTCTGTCAAAGGCAGAACACATCCTGCAGCATAAATCCTGTCTGCACGGATAATGACAGCTCCATCATGGAGCGGCGCACCCTCATAGAATATATTGCCCAAAAGCTGTGCAGAAATATCCGCATTGACTTCAGTTCCGGTCTCAGCGATATCTACAAGAGCTGTTTCTCTTTCCAAAATAATGAGCGCACCAGTCTTTGTCGCAGAAAAAGAGTTCACTGCCTTGACGAATTCGTCGGTAATATCCTTTGCCTTTTCTTTGTCCAACTGACCGAATGGCGCTTTCACAATCTTACTTCTGCCTACATACTCAAGGCCCCTGCGCAATTCAGGCTGAAATACTACAACCAGAGCAATAATACCCATGGTCAGTGTCCCCCTTAAAATCCAATTAAGCGCATACAAGTCCAGCACATCTGAAAGGAAAAAAGCGGCAATTAATACAAGCAGTCCTTTCACCAGCTGCTGCGCTCTGGTATCTCTGATAAAACTAATGACTTTGTAGACGATAAAGGCCACGATGAGAATGTCCAAAATATCGTTAATTCCAATACTGGAAATGATGTTGTTGAAAAAATTTTCCATATGCCTTCCCCTTATATATAGCTTATATAATTCTACCGTATCTAACTAAAAAATTCAAGGGAATTGGCACAAAAACCATGGTAAACTCATGAAATCTTAACAAAGTTTTCTATTCAAAAAGGACCGCCCAAACGGACAGTCCTAAAACATTTCCTTTATTAGTAAGTTGTCTCCAGCACACCATAGTTTCCATCTTTTCTGATGTAGACCACATTGACGCTGTCTGTTTCCATATCAAGGAAGACGAAGAAATTATGCTGCAGCATTTCCATCTCCAAAATCGCTTCCTCCACTGACATCGGCGAGAGCTCAAACTTCTTGGTTTTCACAACCTTTACTTCTTCCACTTCTTCCGGAAGTTCTGGCAGACTCTCAAATCTTACGGATTTGTTGTCGTTATAACGCTTCTGCAGCTTGCCTTTAAATCTTGCCATCTGGCTGGACAGCTTATCTACAACCTTATCAATTGCCTCATAGATATCATCCGAAACGTCTTCGCTTCTGAATACTGCCCCTTTGGCGTTGATAGTTGCCTCTATCTTGTCCTTGCCTCTCTCCTGAGATAATACCACTTTTACAGTAATGTCATCGGAGAAATATTTCCCAAGCTTATCAAATTTCCTCTCCAGTGTGTCCTGTAAATGCTTGTAAGTGTTAAAATTCTTACCTGTGATGTTTACCTTCATGTGATGACCTCCTTAGCCACTCCTCTGAGTCCGGCCTTTCAGCAGAAACGCCGAAAGCAAAGGTGATTTTCTTTAAAATCATTATAACATACTTTTCTGAAAAATCATATATCTTTTTTGTGCCAAGTCCGACTTTTTTCCTGAAATTATTCCTAGGTCGATGAGGCTACCTATGCAGCTGCCGCCGCTGTCCCTTTTTCTACGCTTCGCTATGCTTTCCACCCTTTGGGCGAAAAGCATAGAAAAACGGCAACGTTCGCTTTGCTCTCTCCTCCGTTCTCTTCGTTCACTTCGCTGTCCCTTTTTCTACGCTTCGCTATACTTTCCGCCCTTCGGGCGAAAAGCATAGAAAAACGGCAACGTTCACTTTGCTCTCTCCTCCGTTCTCTTCGTTTACTTCGCTGTCCCTTTTTCTACGCTTCGCTATACTTTCCGCCCTTTGGGCGAAAAGTATAGAAAAACGGCAACGTTCGCTTTGCTCTCTCCTCCGTTCTCTTCGTTCACTTCGCTGTCCCTTTTTCTACGCTTC
>NZ_CALPCF010000013.1:0-80421 GCF_943192965.1 Senimuribacter intestinalis | reverse complement strand
CGTCCCGTTCTAGGAGGTAGAATAATGAAATACAGAAAAAAGCCTGTAGAGGTAGAAGCGTGGCAGTGGGAAGGAAAATGGCTAGATGAGTGTAAAAATGTCCCACAGTGGATTTGGGACGCACTAGAAAATGGAGACTTAGAAGACTATAGCACAAGTGAGCATAACGGAATGATAATTGAAATTGAAACGCTAGAAGGAACTCACATAGCACGCCCGGGGGATTACATAATAAAAGGTGTTAAAGGTGAACTCTACTCTTGCAAACCGGATATCTTTGAGATGACATATGAGGTGGTGAGAGAGTGAGAAAATACTACATACTAGACTCAGTTATCGTTGGAAATGTGATTGAAAGCGAACGAATAAAGCAAGGGAAAACAAAGGAAGTGATAAGCGGACTTGCCGACATACACAGAAATCACTTGCACAATATAGAGTATGGCAAAAATCGACCGACATTGGACACATTTTGCAGAATTGCAGATGCGTTAGGGCTTAAACCAAGCGCACTACTTGAAGAAATTGAAAGAGAAACGGAGAATTTAAGGAGGTAGAAGAATGACACCACAAGAAGCAATTTATGAACTAGCTGAAGCCTGCATTGTGCGATGTGCCGGAGAACCATCAGAGGATTGTCTGGATTGTGAAATTAACATGGCGATGGAGGCACTAGAGAAAACGAGATGGATACCATGCAGTGAGAGACTGCCAGAAATAGCTGGCAGATATCTTATAAGCAGAACGGATTACGATGGCGTTAATGACAAAATTGTCAAACTCGTAGATGTTTTTGATTTTGACACAGAGAACAGATATGACGCCGGATTTTTTGCAACGGAAGTTGACGCATGGCAGCCACTGCCTGAACCGTGGGAGGGGGCGTAATAAAATGAAATTTTGCTTCGGGGATATCGTGGTAGTTGATGACGACTTAATAGGCGTCATTGTGAAGTCGTGGAGTAATCACACTTATGATGTATATGTGAGATATTACAATGTAATCGCTACATACGAAGAGGACGAAATCCAGCGCTATATGGTTAGGCACAAGTATTTGGACGAAAAAGAGCTTGCATGGCAGCGTAATGCAATAGAAAGATAAAACGAGCAGAGGAGAACAGAAATGATGTATAAAATAGCTTATGTGGCATTCGCCGCAACAGTTGTATTTGGAATGACATTTGATAAAAAATACGAACTGTCAAAAACAAAATACTTTCAGTTCGGCATTTTAGCTTTAATGGTGACCCTTCAAATTGTTGGGGCGAAGTAAAGGAAGGCGAACAATGATACCAAGAGCAAAGAAGAGTAAACAGGTTAAGCCGCAGCGTGAACCGTTTGAAATCGTCATGCTGGCAAACTACCTGAATATGGCCATCGTAGTCCGGACGCTGTGGACTGAGTACGGCTGGCGGGACAAGCGTATCGCACGCTTTGTTGAGGGCTACCTTGCCTTAATGCAGGAAGTGGCAGACGGCAGGTCAACGGTGCAAAAAGAAATCGCAGATTGCAAGGCGCTGACAGGCGTTGACGTTAAAGCGTTAATTGATGAGTTGTATCAAGGAGGGAGAAAACGATGATTGTATATATCGCAGGAAAAGTTACGGGTGATCCAGACTGTCTGAAAAAGTTTGCAGACGCAGAAAAAGCAGTGAAAGGATTGGAT
This sequence comes from Senimuribacter intestinalis, assembly GCF_943192965.1. Lineage (NCBI taxonomy): Bacteria > Bacillati > Bacillota > Clostridia > Peptostreptococcales > Anaerovoracaceae > Senimuribacter > Senimuribacter intestinalis. The sequence continues at coordinate 78,752 of NZ_CALPCF010000013.1, read as the reverse complement.
TTTGATGTTATTAATCCGGCAGCAGTATGTGCAAGTCTGCCAAAATCCTTTAGTTGGAGAGATTATATGGAAATCACCCATAAGCTGTTATTACGAGCCGATGCAGTAGCTTATTTGCCCGATTGGAAAGAGTCTCCCGGCACATGCATCGAATTGGGTTTTGCATATGCAATCGGAAAATATTTAATTCCAATAGCTGATTATGAATTATTGGTAAACAGGAAGGGGTAATGTCGTATGATTAGTGATTGTATTTTAGCAGGCGATGGTGAGTGCATAGGCCTGACAAAGCGAGATAAAGGCTGTGGGACAAGCAAGTGCCCGTTTTATAAAACAGTGCAGCAGGAGCAGAAAAGCCAGCAGTACGCAAAGCGGAGGCTTGCACGTATGGGTATGAAGTTTAGGACGTTATATAAAATTGAGGAGGTGTAAGACATGGGGTTGATTATCGAGTGTCCGTATTACATAAGCGACAAGCGCAGAACGATCAGCTGTGAAGGATGCATTCGCTGTTTTGCAGATACAGAAGAGAAGAAGGGTCAGCTTGTCAATGTTTGCGAGAAGAACTACAAAAAGTGTAAATACTACAGCGGTCTTCAGAAGGTTTATGAGTCTTGTAATGATTCTTCGCTGGAAATGCAGCTACGCCTAAAGGATTACTACTTAGAAGAGAATCGGAAGACAATCAAGAAGCTGATACAGCGAATTGGAATCATGGAGACCAATATTGCGCATAACATTGAAACGAAGCAAAGAGAAGTCGATAAGCTCAGACAGGAACTCAAAATATCGTCGGCACGAGAATTCACTGCATTGTCAGAACTGGCGGCGGTGATGTATGCTAATGGAATCGAAATAGTTGATTTCAATGATGTAGAAAAATTCCTTAAGACTCATACGGCAAGCTTCGAGGACGTTGATTTAGAAGGCAGAACCGCAAGACTTGTTGTAAAAGAATTGGAGAGAGGGCAGGAGTAAATCCTGTCTTTTCTTTGCCGCAAGGTCGGTAGGCGAAATAATCTTCAGAATCGTGTAAGCTGAAATTATGGCTAAGAAAGTAGATTACAATAAAATCAAAATTGAATATATAACGGGCAATATTTCCTACAAGAATCTTGCCAAGAAATACGGTATTGCACCATCAACGCTGATGAAAAAGGCTCGGAGAGAGGGTTGGTATAAGCAGAAGCTGCAGCATAATCAGGACGTTGTCACGAAGGCGGTGCGAAAAGCCGCAAATCAGCAAGCTGAGATATTTGCAAAGGAACTGGTGACGCTTGGTAAGATTTCTAGCATGCTTGATAAGGCACTTGAAGATGCCGAGCAGTTTCAGAGGCATATTGTGCAGAAGCGAGAAAAGTACGATGAACCGGTGATTATTGACGGGAAACCTATCATAGAGCGGCAGTGGGTTGAGACAGAGACGCTTGGAAAGATTGACACGAAAGCCCTGAAAGAAACGGCAGAGACACTGAAACTGGTGGAACAGATGAAACGCTCTATGGAAGGTATCCTCAGCATCGAACAGCAGAAGTCGCTTGAGATGCAGGCAGAACGACTGCAACTTGAGAAGCGCAGAGTTGACCAGGGTGAAACTGACAAAGAAGTCAAGGTGGTATTTGAGTCAAAGGATCTAGAAGATGAAGGGTGGGCTGAATAATGGCGCTGCTGCAATTATCTACGCCGAATCCTAAACAGAAACAGTTTTTTCAGGCTAGAAAGAAACACATTGGCTTCGGTGGAGCTCGTGGAGGCGGAAAGAGTTGGTCGGTTCGGACAAAGGCGATTCTGCTGTCGCTTCGCTATCCCGGAATAAAGATTTTGATTGTCCGTCGAACCTATCCTGAATTGATTAATAATCACATTAAAATACTTCGCGTACAGCTTTATGGTATCGCGAAGTACAACGACAAGGATAAAGTGTTGACCTTCGGTAACGGTTCTACAATCAATTTCATGTACTGCGCCAGAGATAGCGATTTGGACAGGCTGCAGGGTACAGAGTATGATGTCATATTTCTTGATGAGGCAGCGCAGCTGACGGAGTACCAGATGAAGGCAATCACGGCGTGCTGTAGAGGCGTCAACGATTTTCCGAAGCGAATCTATTACACCTGCAATCCGGGCGGACAAGGGCATGCGTATATCAAGCGGATTTTCATCGACAAGAAATATAAGGCGGGTGAGAATCCGGAAGATTATGAGTTTATCCAGAGCCTTGTAACGGATAATATCGCGCTGATGCAGGCGCAGCCGGAATATATTAAGCAGCTGGAAGCGCTGCCACCAAAACTCAGAGATGCTTGGAGATATGGCAAATGGGATATCTTCGATGGGCAGGTATTCGAGGAATTTACAGACAACCCAGAGCATTACAAGGATAGAAAAGGCAGCCACGTTATAAATCCTTTCAAGGTGCCGGATACTTGGAAAATTCTTAGAGGCTTCGACTGGGGATATAGCAAGCCATTCTCGGTTGGCTGGTATGCGGTGGACTATGATGGCAGAATGTATCGCATCAGGGAACTTTATGGCTGTACGCAGACGGAGAATGAGGGACTGAAGTGGACGCCCCTTGAAGCGGCTGAGCGAATTCGGGAGATTGAAAAGACTGACCCGAACCTGAAAGGTAAGCGTATTAGAGGGATTGCAGACCCAGCAATTTTTGAGGAATCAAAGGGTGAGAGCATTGCGAGAATGATGGAAAAGGCGCAAGTTTACTGGGAGCCGGCGGATCACAGTAGAATTCCTGGGAAAATGCAGTGCCATTACAGGCTTGCCTTTGATGAGTATGAAATTCCAATGTTTTACGTGTTCAATACCTGCACCGAGTTTATCCGGACGATTCCTATGTTGATGTATGATGATACAAAGGTAGAGGATATTGATACCGATATGGAGGACCATATTTACGACGAATGGCGGTATGTGTGTATGGAGAACCCAATCAATCGGGAGGATGTTCTCTTTACGAAAAAGGTTGTCGGCACAGATGGAAAGACTGATCCACTGGGTATGCTTGATGCACAGGTCAGATATGATGAGTATGATTTTTATAGGAGGTAAAGATGGCAACAGATAACAAAAAAGAAGAACAGCTAGGACAGAGTGTCCCTCAGGAGCAGGATAATGCGGTGGAATATGGAAATCGTGAGGGTGTAGGTAGAACTGGGCCTGTTGGAAAGATGCAGATTGATGAGGCTTTTAAGACTTGTAGAGATTATAAAGCAGCAAAATTCATGCTAGAGCAGCGCATTGTTGAAAATGAACAGTGGTGGAGACTGAGACACTGGGAGGCGATTGGCAGAGTAAAGGGAAAGGAACATGATCCGGAACCGGCTTCTGCGTGGTTGTTTAACTCTGTCATTAACAAGCATGCTGACGCAATGGACAACTATCCTATCCCGAATTTCCTTCCACGTGAGCAATCAGATGAGAAGGCTGCTAGAAGTTTGCAAAAGGTTGTACCATGTATTTTAGAGGCCAACGATTTTGAACAGACTTACAGTGATGTATGGTGGTATAAGCTGAAGTTTGGTACCGGTGTGTATGGCGTATTCTGGAATAATAGCAAGGAGAACGGACTGGGGGATGTCGATGTTCGAAAAGTTGACCTTCTCAATCTGTTTTGGGAACCTGGAATTAAAGATATCCAGGATTCAGCAAATCTGTTTAATATCGCTGCGGTAGATAAGGATTCCTTGATTGAACAGTACCCCTTCTTAAAAGATAAGGTTGTTGGGGGCATTAACGGAGATACGGTAAAGTATCTGTCTCAGGAAAACGATGATAACGCAGAAGACCAGAGAAAGGTTGTTGTGTATGACTGGTACTACAAGAAGCGCAGCGAAGAGGGACGTATTGTGCTACACTATTGCAAATTTGTTGAGGGTGAAGTAATTTACGCCAGCGAGAACGACGAGGAATACAAAGATAAAGGGTTCTACGATCACGGTTTATATCCTTTCGTGTTTGATACATTGTTTCCGGTGGAAGGTTCTGTAGTGGGATTCGGCTACATCGATGTGATGAAGTCACCACAGATTTACATAGATAAGCTGGATCAGATTGTACTGAAGAACTCTGCGATGATTGGGAAGCCGAGATTCTTTGTGTCTGACAGTGTGAATGTCAGCATGAAGGACTTTTCTGACTGGTCAAAGGATTTTGTGTCTGTTGATGGAATGATAGATGACACTAGGCTTCATCAGATTCGAGTAGATTCTCTTCCAGCGTACATCTACAATCACATGCAGATGAAGATTGATGAGCTGAAAGAGACCAGCGGCAATAGGGATTTTTCTCAAGGTTCAACTCAAAGCGGTGTGACTGCTGCTAGTGCTATTGCAGCATTGCAGGAGGCTGGCAGTAAGCTGAGCAGAGATATGATTAAGACAAGCTATCGGGCGCATAAGCAGATAAATAATTTGGTCTTTGAACTTCTCAGGCAGTTTTACACCGAGGAGCGGTATTTCAGAATCGATGGTCCAAATGGCGGGCATGAGTTTATGCCGTTTGATAATGCAGAAATTAAAGGTGAAGTTACTGCAGATCCGATTTCTGGAGAAATTGTAGCTAGAAAACCGGTATTTGATATTAAGATTCAGTCGCAGAAGCAATCTCCATTCAGTCGTGAAGCGCAGAACGAGCGGGCGAAAGAACTTTACGGACTGGGGGTGTTTAATCCACAAATGGCAACTCCTGCACTAGCTATGCTCGAAATGATGGATTTTGAGGGTATCGAAAGTATCAAGCAGGTAGTAAGGCAGAATGATATTGTGCGTCAGATGACCGAACAGCTTTGTCAGCTGGCAATCGCGATGGCACAGACTGTGGATAATCTGAATATGCAACAGGGCAATCTGGGCGTTGGTAGTATGTATATGCAGGTTGCGCAGCTGGTGCAGGGAATTACTGGGCAGGAGGTTCCGCAGCCACAACTAGGCGCAGGGCAAAGTGAACAGAATAGGGACTCTCAGGGTCTGCCAAAGACGGAGAATACGCAGGCAACAAAGGCAAGAACGCGTGTAGCCTCGCAGGCATCGCCGAAGTAAGGAGCAGATATGACAGAGGTTCGTTATGTGAATGAGGGAAAACAGATTCTATTTGAAGTGAATGGTCACGCAGAGTATACCTCAGATGGTGCTGACATTGTCTGTGCTGCGTGTTCTGTGTTATCAGGAACTCTTGCTACCTGTATAGCCAATATGCCAGTAAATGCAAATATTTGCTTTGAGAGCGGAAATCTACAAATTGTGATTGATAAAGAGAGCTTAGGTACATACATGCTTGAAGTTAAGCATGCGCTGGACTTTGCAATGCTGGGGTACAAGCTTCTTGAAGAGCAATATCCCAGCAACGTAATTATTACTGCATGGTAGGGGGTCACATTATTTTTCAAAATCTGTTATAACAGTATGGGTAAAGTGATTTGCCTCCTTTCTGAAAAATATGAACAGCTGGTGCTGTTGAGGACGGACTGAGCAATCGGGCTGCCCTCAATGCCACCAGGCATTAGACACGTAGGAAAGACTACAGGAGGAAATGATGAGAAAGAGATACTTTGACCTGCACCAGTTTGAGGGAGAAGCAGGTGGCGGAAATAGTGGTGACGCCAGCCACGGGGAAAGCGGAACAACGATTCTGTATGGGAAGCAGGCAGAAGAACTAGCCAATGAGACAGAACCGGAAGATGGTCACGACGCTGGTGATGATGAAAGCGAAGAGCAGAAAAGACAGGCTGAATTTGAGAAACTGATTAAGGGTGACTATAAAGACCTTTATGACAAGTCGGTAAAGGATAATATCGACCGCAGATTCAAGAATGTCAGAGAGTCCCGCGAACAGATTGATGAAATCAATATGACTCTGCGTCCTATCTATGAAAGATATGGCGTAGAATTGGGCGATGTAAAAGGACTTGATTATGCGATTCGTAATGACATGAGCCTTTACGCTGACGAAGCAAGCGAGCTTGGTATGACGCCTGAGCAGTTTGCTTATGCAAAGAGGGCAGAACTTGAGGCAAGCAGGGCGCAGGAAGAGCTTGATAGAATGAGAGGTGCACAGGAAGCACAAAGAACTTATCAGGGTTGGATTGCGGAGGGAGAAGAACTGAAACAGTCATATCCTGACTTTGACCTTGAGGTGGAAATCCAGAATGAGCGTTTCATGCATCTTCTCAGCCAAGACTGGTCTGTAGCGGATGCTTATGAAGCGGTACACGCGAAAGAACTGATTGCTCGTGGTATTGGAACTGCTGCAGAAAAAGCACAGCAGAATGTTGTTAACAATATTAGAGCAAGGGGTATGCGACCTGCTGAAAATGGTACTGGCAGCAAGGCAGGTGTCATCGTAAAGAAAGACCCGAGTCAATTTGATAACAAAGACATGGAGGAGATTAGAAGGCGAGTTGCCAACGGTGAGAAAATCGCATTCTAAAAAAAGTCTCCTTCAGGAAGGAGATACGAGATGTTTGATTTATTAAGAAACACATTATTTGATTTGAATCAGTTTGCTGGTGAGCTTAACACCAATGTGACAACACAGACCGGCGAAGGTCAGGACTTGTCTCCGGAAATGAAGACTTACTACGACAAGGAGCTGATTCGCTTAACAGGACCGCAGCTGGTACATGATCAGTTTGCACAGCAGAAGAATATTCCGAAACGCGGTGGTAAAACAATCGAATTCAGAAAGTACGACAACTTTCCGAAAGCGACTACCCCACTGACTGAAGGCGTTACTCCGGATGGCAGAAAGCTGAATGTAACGGCTATTACAGCGACCATTCAGCAGTATGGTGACTATGTAACCATTTCTGATGTTCTGGATTTGACTGCGATTGATAACAACCTGCTGGAGGCACAGGAATTGCTTGCGGATCAGGCAGGCAGAACTTTGGATACGGTTACAAGAGAAGTTATGGTGGGCGGTACGAACGTGCTGTACGTCGACGGAAAAACATCTAGAGCCACTCTGACAGCTGACAACAAGCTAAAGGTGAAGGACATCAAGAATGGTGTTAGAATCCTGAAGAACGCCAATGCGCAGAAGATTAACGGATACTTCTGGGCAATTATTCATCCGGATTCGGAGTATGATATCACTAATGACCCTGACTGGATTAACGCGTCTCAGTATGCAGGCTCTGAACAGATTTTCGAAGGTGAAATCGGAAAAATTCACGGCGTAAGATTCATTGAAACTACTGAGGCAAAAGTCTTTGAAAAGGCTGGTGCTGGCAGTGAAACTGTTTACGCGACTATGCTGCTTGCGAAGAACTTCTACGGAACGACAAAGATTGAGGGCGGCGGTCTTCAGTTCATTGTGAAGCAGATGGGCTCTGCAGGTACTGGTGACCCACTGAACCAGAGAGCTACTGCCGGTTGGAAGGCAATCAAGACGGCCGTTAGACTGGTGGAACAGTACGGTCTTAGAATTGAGCACTGCTCTTCTTTCAACGCGAAGGCAGTGTAAGGTGATTAGTTAGGAGGTACTTATGGCTAATGATAAAGACACGAATGTTGCGGCTCCAGCTGATATGGAGGCTGTTGCAAAGAAACTGATGGAGGACGTTAATGCGAAGGCTGCTGAGATTATTGAGGCTGCGGAAGCGAAAGCAAAAGAAATTGTCTCAGGGGCTCAGCAGGCTGTAGCAGAGACAGTCTCTAAAGCATCTTCTGCGGCAGGACCAAGCGAAGAGGAACTGGCACGTTCCCGCGAGAGGGTTTCGGTGGAACTCTTTAAAGACAACAACCTGTACAAAGATGATGTATACGTTTCGGTGAACGGTGAGAACATCAAAATCAAAAGAGGCGTACCGGTTGAAATTGAGCGTAGGTTCGCAGAGGTTCTCGACAATTCACGCAGACAGGATTCAGCTTCTGCTGATTTGAACGAAAAGCTTCAAGACGATTTCGTGAACAAATCAAAGGATTTGCAATAAGGAAATGATGGAGAGTGGAGGGTTCTGCTCTCCATTTTTTTTAGGAGGTTATTTGTATGAACAGAAAAGAGTTTAATGTCTCTATATCTACGAGAGAGAATGCCGCAAAGGTTATTAACGGTGTGATTCAGTATGACACGGGGAATTTGTTCAATATCAATATTTTGGAGGGAGCATATCCCTTTGACTTCACTGGCTACAGCAATGTCATCATCGAAGTACTGAAACCTGATGGCACGGTGTTTGTTGATGGTAACGGTGGCAGCCTTGATGTGCTTGACGCTGAGGAGGGGCTTGTGGCATTTAGGCTGCAGCCACAGTGTGTGCTACTGAAAGGAATGCATTTCATCACAATTTCCATTTATTCAAACGGCGTGAAGGTAACAACAGCACGGCTCAACTATTATGTTTCTGAGAGCATGGACGATAGCCAGGGCGATGATATCATCAGCATGAGTGAATACCCTGTGCTGCAGCTGCTTTTGGCGCAGGCGTCAAATATCATTGAGGCAGAGCAGATGCGCGTGATTGCTGAGCAGCTGAGACAACAGGCAGAAGCCGACAGAGTGAACGGGACTTCCGGTGTGCTGGCGCAGGTGCAGAAAGCTATTGAACAGATGCAAAGCTATGTAGGCTCAGTAAAGGATTGGTATGATCTCTTTATGAGCGCTGCTGGTGATGTTTCAGGTGTGGATTTATCGACGGTGGTTACACAAACGAACCTTGCTGATGCGCTGAGAGATATCGACTGCGGGGAGTTTACGGGAACTGCGAACAAGACGCTACACATTCAAGGGGGCGATGAAGAGAACCTTCCAGCTCTGGAAGATAGAGAACTTGGGTATGTGCGGGACAAACAGGCTTTATACATCGGTGATAACGGGGTAAACATATGTCTGAACCCACCTTGCTATGTGGTACAGCCGACAGCGCCGACAGATACGACTGTTCTATGGGTTGATACGGCAAACGGCGGCGCAATCAAGTACTGGAACGGTACAGCCTGGGCAGGCACTGCGAAAGCGACTTTTGCGTAAGGGAGGTGCGGATAAATGGCGGTAGATTATAGTAATTATACTGTGACACAAACAAGTATTACGTGGCATATTACAGGATTTAGTGCACTGAATACGTCAAAGCGATATTTTAATTTCCAAATGATTTACGAGGACGGAACAAGACCACTTGGACATGAGGTTGTTCGGAATCCAGGTACGACGGATGTTACTTATACATATACAGGATTAGAGGCAGGGAAGACATATCGACTGTTTTGTACGATGGAAACAGACAGCAGCTCTGATAACACCTACCGTTACCCCTCTTCTGGATATTTGGAGGTTACAACAAAGGCACCTGACGAAGATACAACAGTCGCATTTTATGGTATTGCGTACTGGGATAGATTTTATTTATCTGCAAGTCTTAACCGAGTTTCCTACAGCAGGCGTATTATTTTCAAAGTTGATGGTGTCGAGGTTGGCACAGTACAGGTCGGGGCGAATTCTTCTGATACATATAAAAATATTACGTGTAGCTTTGATTCGCTAAGCGGGGAATACAAGGAGGGAGGCACCGCAACGCTTTCCTGTGTAGTGTCAAAACTGGAATATTTATCCATAGTTGGCGGTGGCGCAAAGGATGTAGTAATTCCTTACGACGATTCTATATTTGTTCGTGCGACCAATATTACTGACTCTGCAATTACGGTGAATGTGTATGGACTGAATGGAAATAAGGATTATGAAAGAACCCTGCGATGGTACCGCAAAGGTCCAGGAGACAGCAATTATGTTCAGATTTCTGCCACGCAGATTCCAGCGGGTAGTAGTGTTACAACCTTCAATACGCCACTTTCTTCACTTAAAGCAAATAGCACTTATAGTTTTAAGGTTGAACTGATTGGGCCGGAAGGGCTTATCACTTCAGTAACGACAAGTGCCAACACATTGGAAGTGCCGGGAAAGCTGACTGTAGATAATATTGGGGAGTCTTCGGTAACGTTGATTCTGTCAGGGCTTACTAATGCCATAGGAAGAACTGTAAAGTGGTTTTATAAAAAGTCAACAGATACAGCTTATACTTCCGCAGGAATAACGGAGCTTACCAGCAATGCCAGCAGTACGTCCAAGGTTGTTAGTAACTTGATTAATGAAACTGTATATAACTTTAAGGCTGAAGTCTACGACGCGAACGATAACGGCCATATTATTGGTATTAAAACGGCTATAGCGACTACTCAGCGGCAGGTGGCAATTATGGAGCTTGAAGCAGCTACTAGCGTGTCACTGAGGGTGCTTCTTCGTGATATGGAGACCAATGTTAACTATGATAAGTATATCTACTGGTACATTAAACGGTCGACAGACGCAAACTATACTGACGCTGGATATGATGTGGTAACGGCAGATTCAGGAGCATCTTCACAGAGTCACCTTTTTGCGGGACTAATATCATCAACGATTGGGGCAAATGGTGAATTGCAAGAAGCGGCTTATGATGTTCGGGCAGTGATTAAGAAGGACAATGCTGCGACGATGGCTACGTTGAATGGTACTTACATTACGACTCTTCGTGACAGCGATATTCCGAAGCCGGTAATCACAGAAGCTTTGCAGATAATCGGAGAAAAGAAGGTGGAACTTTGGTGGGAAGCTCCAGAACATGTCACGAGTAGTGAAGCATATGTGCATTATGATATTGAGATATCTTCTGATGGAGAAGTATATACGCTCATTAGAACTATAGACCAGCCTCCAGTAGATTACAGCGAGGTGGAGCTTCCAGCCTTTGGGGTAAAGTATTTTCTACGGATTAAGTCTTACCCTGATGGTGGCAGTGAGGAAATAAAGCTGTCCAATGTTGTAGAAGTTGTCCTGACTGAAGAATTTGACTGGGAGACTGTGAGTGAAGGAGCTCCTTGTGTTATTCGTGCTGATAAGTGGAATCTTCTGATTCGATATATCAGAAAGCGACTTTCGGATAACAAGATTTCAGGTACCTACGAGATGTCCAGAGTAAAACCTGGCCAGCTGGTCACGGCATACGGATTTAATCAATTGCTTACTGCCTGCAACACATTTTACGCGACGGGCATCACGGAAAAGCAGGCAGGTGATGCGATTAAGGCTGCTGACCTTTTGAAGCTGCAAGAGGCAGTGAATTTTAAGGAGGAAACACAATGAAAATAGCAGAAGTATTGGCAAGGGTAAAAGAGGTGAAACCAAATCCTTTTACGGACGACACGCTGCTGAACTGGCTGAACGATATCGAAGCGAAGGTACAGACAGAAGCGCTGCAGCGAAAGCCGGAGGGGGTAGATATCTATACGCTGCCGGAGGATTTGAACAGGGAGTTGACACTGCCAAAGCCGTATGATGAGTGCTATATGCTTTATGTGCAGGCGCAGATTGATTTTGCGCTGCAGGAGTTTGATACTTATAACAATACAATGGTGATGTTCAATTCGGCGTTCCGTGAGGCGAAGGGCTACTATGTAAGAACTTATGAAAAGCTGAATCCACCACGGCTTAAGGTACAGTTGTAAGGAGGTAGTGTTTATGGGATATTTACCAGAAATGACGGCAAGTGTTGAACCGGTAAGAAGACAGGTCATTGAGTTTAAGGGGTATTCCAATGCACCGATGATTGATGACGGTGAAATGCGGGATATGCAGAACCTGACCTCTGACTATTATCCCGTCCTGTCTCAGCGCAAGCCCAGAGGCTTGTACAGCGATAAAATCACAAGACCCCATAATATCCTTGCCTGGAAAGAAAAACTCGCCTACGTGGACGGGAAGACTTTTTATTATGGTGATGAGCGTAAGGGTTCTCTTGACACTGAGGGTGAAAAGGTGCTGGCGCCGATAAACAATAAGATTTGTATTTGGCCGGACAAGATTTGTTATAACCTGATTACAGATAGAATGGAATCTTTGGAGGCGTTCTTTGATACAGGTCCTTTGGACGGCACACATATTACGGTTACGACGAATACTCTCACGATTCCAGGTGCAGATTTCAGCAACTTTGCCGCAGAGGATACGGTGGCTTTGACTGGTTTCACAACTTGTACAGATAATAATATCACGGCAAAGATTGTCAAGATTGAGGCGAATGTTATTACGTTTCCGGATAATTCTTTTCAGATTCCGGACGCGAACAAGGAAGCGGGTACGTATAATGAGTTTGGTTCTGTAAAGATTGCACGACCAGTACCGGACATGGACTTTGTAATAGAATCCAATAACCGGCTATGGGGCTGTAAGGGAAATACGATTTACAGCTGCAAATTGGGTGACCCGAAGAACTGGAATGATTATACGATGATTGCAAGTTCTGCCTATGCAGTTGATGTGGGAACTGACGGCGATTTTACAGGTGTGACGGCGTTTCCAACGCACATTGCTTTCTTCAAGGAAGACTGTATCCACAGGCTATTTGGCAACAACAAGCCGTCAACATATCAGATTGATACAATCCAGTGCAAAGGGCTGCAGAAAGGCTGTCATAAGTCTATACAGACGGTGGACGGGGTGATTTATTACAAGAGCAGGGAAGGAATTGTTGCCTATGACGGCACGTATCCGGTATTAATTTCGCAGAATTTTAAGTACAAGTATACGGAGGCGGTGGCTGGCACTAACCTGATGAAGTATTACGTTTCGATGAAGCGAGAGGACGGAACTTGGGATTTCTTTGCTTATGATTTGACCCGGAGAATGTGGCACCTGGAGGACAACACCCATGCTTCAATGTTTACCTTTCTGTCTGGCAAGCTGATTTATATTGACGCAGGAGTTAACAAGGTTTATATCATTGACGCTGATAAGGATTTTATACCGGAAGATATGCCGATATTATGGTCTGCGACCTTCGGAGAGTATGATGAGTATCTGGAGAATAATAAGATTTATTCTAAGATTCAAATGCGGTTTGAGATGGAAGATCAGGCAGAATTATCAGTGCTGATTTCTGTTGATGATGGACCGTGGGAGCTTGTTAGCCATCTCTACACGGATAAACGCAGGTCTATGTACTTACCGATTGTACCAAGGCGGTGTGACAAGTTCAGACTGCGTCTTGAAGGGAAGGGCAGAACGAGGATTGAGTCGATTGTACGGTTATGCAGACAGGGGAGTGGAATCAAATGATACAGGTGCAGCGCATAAAAAGCCAGGACGCGGAGTCCATGAAACGGGAAATGAACCAGATTTTGGAGCAGATTGAGGCGCAGGTAAACAGAGAATTGCAGAATATTGAAGAACGATTATCACAGGGGGAGCAGGAGTAATCTTGCTCCTTTGTGGTAGGTAGGCGAAATTTTTCGGAGAATGTGAGATGATAGAGAAAACCATGAGGAGGAAGTTTTATGGCATACGAAAAGAAAGAGTATCAAGAGTCCGGTGCGTACCAGTCGGCGTATCAGGATACAATTTCCGGGCTTGTGAATAAAGTGGCCAGCGGGGAAAAGTTTAATTATAACCCGATGACTGACCAGGCATATCAGGCATATGCGAGTCAGTATAAAAGGCTGGGCGATGCTGCAAGGCAGAACACGCTGTCTGATGTTGCGATTAACACGGGTGGTTTAGCATCTTCTTACGCGACAAGTGCTGCAGCGCAGGCACAGAATGAATATAACCAGGCTTTGACGGATAAGATTCCGGAGCTGGAGGCGCTGGCTTATGAAAAGTACAATAATGAAAGGAATTATAACTTGAATGCGCTGGGTGCGCTGCAGGCGCTTGACGACAGTGCATATGGCAGATGGTCCAATGACAGGGATTATAACCGCAGTAAGTATGAGTACGATCAGAACTTTGATTTCCAAAATTATGTGGATGATCGTAACTTCGGCTATCAGCAGGAGCGTGACAAGGTTGCTGACGCGCAGTTTGATAAGACCTATGATCTTGATGTAAAGAATTACAAGCTGAACAAGCAGGCACAGGAGTTTAACCAGAAGATGCAGAAGGATGAGTTTAAGTATAAGAAAATGCTGGATACGTGGAATACCTATGGTTATGCGACAAGTGAAGTGGCTAAGTATTTTGGAGTCAAGAAAGGCACAGCAACCAGCGACCAGAAGTACAAAGATGCCGACTTGGCGTATAGATACGCAGCATTGAATGCAAGTAAGTCTTCCGGTTCCGGTGGCGGTTCTGGAGGATCAGGTGGCTCTGGAAACAATAATAAGAAAAAAACTGATCCACGAACGAAAAATAAAAGTAGCTACCAGAAAAACATGAATGCGCTTCGTACGCAAGTGAATATTGCGAATGGTAAGAAGAAAGGGCTTTCTAATGAGGGAGTGATTAAAACTATTAAGCGTGATTATGAAAATGGGTACCTTACAGAAAGTCAGGCAAAGAAGAAAAAGAATTATTACGATAAGCAGAATAAAAAGAAATAGGGAAGGGATAAATTATGGCAATAAATTGGGATAAATCATTAAAGATTGCAAGAGAAGCGGACGAAAGAGAAAAAAAGAAGAAGCTTAGTCAAGCAAGTTCTTCATCTGGCAGTAAGAGGACCTCGCAGTCGAGTTATAAACAGGTAAAATTTAAATCCGCAGTAGCAACCGGCGCGAAAGCCGGTGCTTCTGCGGCGAAAAGTATGCGTGAGACTGTAAAAAATACAAAGACAAGTACACCGAAGAACAGTCAGATTGATGAAAAGACGGGCAAGTTCCGAACTGATAACGCGAAGAATAAAAGGTCGCAGGAGCGGCGTAAGGGCAGCAGAGGATATTATGTTAGTCAGGGAAATAAAGAAGCAGGCGAAAAGATAGGCAATATTGTGAAAGGCACCGGCAAGCAGCTTGGAAGTCAGTACATGAACGCTGCTTCCATGATGTATGCGCCGCCGTCAAAGGGCAGAATCCGCAAGGAAATGCACGTACAGTCCAACAGGCAGCACGGCACTAACGACCGGCGCTTTGTTGGAAAAACGCCGGCTGAAATTGCGGCTTATCGTCTGAAAGCGAAGCAGGACGAAGCGAAGGTAGACAAGCAGCACCAGCAGATTAAGGCGACTGCAGACGCATCCGCTAAGGAACTGCAAACAAAGGCAAGTGCGCTGAGACAGTCTGGTGCAGAGGATCTGGAAAAAGCAAAAGAGGGCATGGGTGCACTGGGGAGAAGTGCAGTTGACGTTTCGTCTGCATTACTAATGTGGGGCGGAAATGCTGCACTTGGTGCTGTGACTGGTGCAGGTTCACTCCCTTTTATGTTTATCCAAGGTTTTGGTGATGCTTCCATGACAGCAAGAGAGGCCGGAGCAACGAAAGGACAACAGGCTTTTGTGGGTCTTGCTGCCGGCGGTGCAGCAACGGCTACTGAAAAGATTTCTTCACTGTTTGGACCATTTAAGAAAACTGTAGGCAAAGGTATATTTGATAATCCGATTGAAAAAGTGTCTTTTAAGCTTGCCAACGGCATCACGGACAAATTGGTAAAGAAAGGACTTCCGAAAAATGCGGTATACAAGGCAGTAAGGGCTACTGTAAAAGGAAGTATGGGTATGGCTGCGGAAGGTTCTGAAGAGGCAATCGAAGATTTTGTTCAACCGCTGTACGAGCGAGTCTATGATAAAGACGCTTTGAAACAGTATGGAACAAAGGAGTACTGGCAGAATGTAAGGCATGATTTTGGTATAGGCGCCGCGATGGCAGGTGTGCTTGGCGGCGGTAGTGCTGTTATGAATGGTGTCAGAAATTCTGATACAAAATCTACTGAACCGTATACAGAGAAGGAAAAGGCGCAGGCTATTCAGGCAGCGAAAGCACAGAGCGAGGAAAGCGATGCATATAAGTTTGCACAGACGCTGGAAGCGCAGCAGAAAAGTGGAAAAGAAGTTTTAGACGCGCAGATTGACGATTTGGTGCAGAAAACCGTTGCAGAAGAATACGAAAGAAACCGAACCATATTTGAAGCGCAGGAAGCCGCAGAGAAGGAACAACGCATGGTGGCGGAAAAAGCCGGAGATATTGACGGCTATCTTCCGAAGAAGGGTTTTGTTAATGATGTCTATGGCAGAAATATTCAAAACGTGGTTGCTCTTCGCGTGGACAATAACGCAAGCCGCATTGAACAAAACTTAATCAACGTGTTCCACGCCGATCCGGAGACAGCGGCGGTACAGGCAAAGTCTATCGCCAGAATTAAAACTGGTACTGCTACAGCAGAGGATTTGCGTGTGGCTTCTGTCGATAATATTCCTGCGCGTAAAGTTTTAATGCGGGAGCTGAAAATGAAACTGCCAGCTACGAACGCTGAGACAATGAAAGCCTTGACTGAGCACGAGGCTGTGATTCGTGCTGTCCAGAAACAGAGTATCTTGAAAGAAGCGCAGCAGAGCGCAAGGGCAGAACTCTTTCAGCGTTTCACGGTGGGCATGGACGATACCACGGCGGATATTTTCGCGGCAGGCATGGAGAAGGTGCAGCTTGCCGATATGCCGAAGTTCATGGAAGCTTTTGCTACATACTATGAGGGCGGCAGAGTCAATTATAACTATGACCAGATTCCAATTGCGAAAGCGTATCAGGGATATATCACCGAAGACATCAAGATGGCTGCTTATCAGGCAGGCAATCAGGTGTACCTTGCTGAACAGGAACAGGCTACGGCGATGCAGCAGCAGGTAGTGAAGGGTGAAAGAACCAGAGGCACGCTGGAACTGTCTGAGCGGAACGCAAGGAAGCTTGGCAAGGAACAGTCTAACGCTCTTCGCATGGTGGCTGATGTTACCGGAAAGAATATTGTTGTAGTGGATCAGATTGACGCAGGCTCGCGCAAAGATGTGGCAAACGGCAAGTATCAGGACGGCGTGATTTATATTTCTGCAAAATCGCAGGCACCGGTATTTGACGTGTTGAAGCATGAACTGACCCATAACCTGCAGGAGACAGCGCCGGAAGCATATCAGGAATTGAAGGATTATGTCTTCCGCAAGTTCTATGAAGCTGATAAGAATAAGTATGATGAAATGGTGCGCAGTATGGTGGAACGTTATGCGGCAAGCGGCGTAGAACTGACTCGTGCCCAGGCAGAGGACGAGCTGCTTGCTGATGCGACAGACGCATTCTTCACGGACTATGCGGCGATTTCTGAACTGGCTCTTGAGAATCGGTCTTTGGGTGAAAAGCTGCTCGATGGTATCCGGTCGCTGCTCGATACCTTCCACAGGCTCGCTACACGCTCTCACGGCGAGGATAACGCAAGCGCCAAGGGAAAGTGGCTTGAAGAGATTGACGCGCTGAAAGAGGCTGAGAGACTGTGGGTGAAGGCGCTGAATGAGAGTATTGGGGTAAAGAACGAGGGAAGCCAGGCGAAATATTCCATTAAATATGATAACATCGGGCAACCTTATGTATTGCTTGACCAAAATGTCGTCGCAAGCAAGCCGAATTCTGTAAAAATGCACAATTATATTGCGGATTTGATTGCAGAGGATATTGGAAATTTCTATCCGATTATTGAAAGCGGGCAGAAAGTATATATTGGAAAAGATTTACCTAGTGAATTCACGCAGTCTAAATATACTCGTTGGTTAATGAGGAATCGAAAAAAACTGTTGAATGTAAAAAATCAAACATCACAGGAGATTGGCGAGATTATTGAAATTGCAACAAACCGGCGATGGGAAAAGAATCTGAAGGATAAGCATAATAAAGATGCGAAGTACGGATTTTACAAATATAGTACAAGATTTGTGATATCTCATAAAAGCAATCGTGAAGCATATGAAGCTACACTTGTCATTCGTAATGATGCTGATGGTCATAAATATTTGTATGACATTACAGATATAAAAAAAGTAGACGACTTGCACTTAGCCTCCACTTTACAAGAAAGTCATGACTATACAGGGGACATAAAGTCCCAGCAAGTATCATCTACTAATGATAGTATATCCGATTCCTCACAAAAAAGCAACGAGTCTGAGAAATTTTCTTTGGAATCGAAGGAGATGAAGGCACTGAATGAGGGCGTGGGTGTGAAAACTGGACAAAGTGAAGCGAAATATTCAATTAATGAAAAATTTTACGATGAGTTCGATAGATGGATGGATACTACCACTCAAGAAGAACGGAAACAGTCAGGTGGATTTTTTAATGTTGGAACAGTTTCGGAGGCACTTAAGAGTATAGGAGTAAGAGGGGAGAAAATTAGTTTCCATAAAGCAAAGATTGCAAAGATTATGGAGGAACACCCGGAAATGTCTGCTGAGGTGATTAAAGGGATTCCGAGAATGATTGAGCAGCCCATTGTTGTTATGCAGTCTAAGACAAAGCTGAATAGTATTACGATTTTAGGTGAGCTGAAAGGTA
Source organism: Senimuribacter intestinalis (assembly GCF_943192965.1). Classification (NCBI taxonomy): domain Bacteria; kingdom Bacillati; phylum Bacillota; class Clostridia; order Peptostreptococcales; family Anaerovoracaceae; genus Senimuribacter; species Senimuribacter intestinalis. Next base: position 60,465 of record NZ_CALPCF010000013.1, on the reverse strand, counting down.
GTAACGGAGACACGGTTATGGCTGCTATGAAGCTGGCTATGAATAAACCAAATGCGACAGTACACGAAATCGAGATTATTACCAGTGCATATAGCCGTACAAGGAAGAACATTCAAGGTTTACTTACTGAGTCAAAAATTTTGTATATTGAACCTAATAAAAATAGAACCAATGATTGGTTATCCTCACTCAGGGTACAATTCCCGTCAGACGTAACCAAATATGGTTCTATTGATAGAGTAGCATATGTAGATGAAAAAGGCAATAGCTTTTCAAAAAATAATGCAATTGCTGAGGCGTTTAAAAAGGCGGAGCAAAAAAGTAACAGTAATGGGAAACTCTCTTTAAAATCACAGGACTCAGAAAGGCGGACTTTGTCCCGAAATCAGCAGGCCTATTTCAAAGACAGCAAAGTTCGTGATGAACAGGGAAGACTTCTTGTTATGTATCATGGCACACCGGAAGCTGGATTTACGGAGTTCAGAGAAGGAACATATTTTACGCAAAATAAAGAGTATGCAGATAACTACCAAAATCCGGGAGCATCTTCTTTGCGTGTTAAAAGTTCCGCAGGGAATCCTGATACATATAAGGTGTTTTTAAACATTAAGAAGCCGTTTGATACACGGAACTCTCAGGAAAGGGCGATTTTTGAGAGTAAGTTTTATCAGAAGTGGGGGACTGGTACGCCGCTGATGGAAAGTGGTTTGCCTGATTGGACAGACGGTATGGATTTGCAGGAATTCATCGAGGAAATGGGATATGATTATGATGGGCTGATTCTTGATGAAGGTGGCACAGGAGGCTTTGGTGAAGATGTTAAGCGTCGAGGTTTGTCCTATGTTGTTTTTGATTCTTCTCAGGTGAAGAATGTGGACAATCAGAATCCGACGGATAGTCCGGATATTCGGTATCAGCTAAAGAATGGTGACATTCGCGAATTCAACATGACGAAGCACCAGGCGCTGGATAATATGAAGGCTGTGGCAAATATGAAGCCTGTAGCCGTCATGATAGGAAATGAATTTGCAAAAGGTCAGGACGATTTAATTACGCAGGTTAGCAGGTATTTTGACCAGATTGGCAACGTTGCAAAGAATCAGATTTTAGGAGATGTGGAACTTGACCGGAATGGTGTCAAATCTTCGTTAGGTCACGGTATAGGTAGGAATAAAGCAGTTGCATTTACCGCAGTGCCAAAAGTAATTGAACAAGGACAGATTATAGATGCCCAATACAAATGGAAAGGCAGGAGTTATGATACAGTTGTTCTGGCAGCGCCAATCAGTATCAATAAGGTAGATTTTTACATGGGAGTTGTCGTGAATCGTAATAAACAGCTCAATGATCAAAGTTATTATCTTCACGAGGTAGGCATAATACAACAAAGCAGTGTGCCTTCCAAGACCGCGGCGACCCAGATGGGCAGTACCCGCGGAGGCAACACTGCTCCTTTAATAAGTCTACTACAGCAGCTGAACAATGTCAATAACTTGACAGTAAATGATATTGTAACTGATGTGGGACGCTTCCAGTTAAAGGATAATGAGGAAACTCCGCAGGAGAGGATTTCTTCTCTCGAAAAGGAAGTCGAGCGGTTGAAAGGTGAATTTAAACGCTCCAAGATTGCTGTGCCGGATCCAAAGCAGACCGGGCGTGAAGTGACAAAGCTGATGGACGCATACATCGGAAAGAGACTTCCTGTAGTGCATCAGAGCATTATGGAGGATATGAAAAAGCTGTTCGCTGAAATGAGAAAACCTGATGGTAACTGGAATTTGGTTGATGACCTTTGCAGAAATGTGGCTGAAAAGGTTGTGAGCAATATGGAAATTCTTCACGATGAGTACTGGCAGCAGTACACTGATCTTAGAAAATCTTTAAAGAATACGACTTTAAAATTGGACGAGACATATTGGAATGATGTGGTTGACTTTGAAGACTTGAGAAAAGCCCACTTCGGAACATTGAGTCTGTCTAGGAACAAGGGTGTTTCTATTGATACGTACTATCAGGAACTGGCGGAAACTTATCCGGAGTTATTTGACGCATCGGAGTACACCAATGAGGTTGACCAGCTGTATAATATTATTGATACCGTTGAGGGCATGAGACCGTATACGGAGGATTATTCGGAAGGCGAGATTGCAGAGTTTGCGGATACCATTGCAAAGGACGTGCTGCAACTGGGATATGACCTTAGCCAAAAGGAAACTTTTGCTGACAGGGCATACAATGAAAAAATGGAAGCTATTGAAAAAGTAAAGGCTGAAAGAAATGCTTTAATGAAGGAGCAGCGTAAGCGTGCCAATGAGCGCCTTGAAAAGAAGGATCAGTTCTATAAAGATAAGATTCGTGAAATCAAGGAGAAGAACAAAGACAGGAAGGACAGGAAATACTACACCAGTCGCATTGAAGCATATTCGCAGTGGCTGTCTGATTCTCTCCTGCGTCCGACTGAAACGAAGCATATTCCGGAGAATTACAGAAAAGCTGTGGCTGAGATGCTGGAGAGCTTTGACTTTGGCACGAAACGTAAGGATAAGTACGCTGAGAAAAATGGTCCGTCGAAAAAGACGATTAAGCTGGCAGCACTGAACAAGGCATATAAAGAAATCATGGCGCAGGAGTCCAGCACGCTTGAAGCTGACGATGAGATTTCAACTTTGATTGATGACCTGAGCGTGGCTTTGGAAGGCAAGCGTTTTGAAGACCTTGAGACAGAACAGCTTGCCGGTGTGTACAGGCTTGTGAAGAATATCCGGTTTGCGATAAGCTCTGCAAATAAAACATTTTCTGATGGTTTGAAAGAGAATATCTCCGAGTATGCGCAGCAGGTAATGCATGAAACTTCAGAATTTCATTATAAGAACCGAAAAGGTACGAAACATACAATGGGCGACTTCTTCCAGTGGACGAATACGACTCCAAGAGACGCCTTTATGCTGATGGGTAAAACAATGGAAACACTGCATCAGAATATGCGTAATGGACTTGACCGCCACATCAATAATACAACGGTGGCAATGGATTTCGTGGAGAAGCTCAGGAAGCAATACCATATAAAAGACTGGATTGATGACAATGCAAGAACGCAGAAGTTTGAGGTCGGAGGTAGAACTATTGAATTAGTTCCATCTCAGGTGATGTCGCTGTATTGTCTGATGAAGCGTGAACAGGCGGTGAGCCATATTGTTGCTGGTTCCGGTATGACATCTGCACCGATTCCGGTTATTGATAAGAAATATCAGAAAATCACGAAGGCTTGGTCCCAGCGGGTTCTTGATTCTTCTCATGTAATGCCTTCTGTGGAAGAGGTGGAACATATTATCGGTACGCTGACGAAAGAGCAGAGGGAAGTTGCAGACGCGTTGCAGCAATTCATGAATGAAACCTGTGCGGATTGGGGTAACGAAACTTCTATGAAGTTGTATGGTTACAAAAAGTTTAGGGAGAAAAATTATTTTCCAATCAAGTCTTCGGACGCATTCTTAAATGAGTCCTTTGATAACAAGTCGAATCCTGCAAAGATAAAGAATGTGGGCTTCACGAAGAATACGGTTGTCAATGCAGGCAATCCAATTGTCCTTGATGATATCTTCAACGTGTTTACGCAGCATGTGAATACGATGAGTATGTACAATGCGCTGGTTCCTGCGATTACAGACTTTGAACGAGTATATAACTATAGGGCAAATGTCGACGGTAAACAGGTTGGGTCTGTGCATCAGAGTTTGGAACGAGCTTTCGGAAGAAGTGCGATTGATTATATTTCGCAGTTCATGAAAGATGTCAATCAGAATCATGTGAAAAACCGCGACCATGAAATGGCTAATAAGCTGGTGGCTAACTACAAGAAAGCGAAAATTGGCGCCAATCTGCGAGTGCTGGTACAACAGCCGACGGCTTTTTTCAGAGCAAATGCGGTGATGGATACGCGGTATCTTTTGGCAGCATTGCCAAGTGGAAAGTCGCTTCCGGTGCTGAATAAAGAGGCGAAACAGGAGATGCAGGAACATTGCCCGATTGCACGCTGGAAGTCGTGGGGGTTTTATAACACAGACGTTGCTAGAGATATGCGGGATATCTTTTTGGACAAGAAGAATATCGCAGATAAATTGTTCATGGATATGTATGGTAATGCTGATGATTTGACCTGGTCGATTATCTGGCGTGCCGTGAAGAAAGAGGTTGAAGCAACAAAACCAGATCTTAAGGAAGGTAGTGAGGCTTACTGGAATGCGGTTAGTGAAAGATTTTCTTATGTAGTGGACAGAACGCAGGTTGTTGACTCGGTATTTCACCGTTCGCAAATTATGAGAAAGACCGATTTGTTCAGCAAGACGGCAACCTCTTTCATGGCTGAGCCGACAAAGACCTGGAATATGTTGAGAACTGAATATGTTTTGGCAAGAAGAGATTGGGATGCAGGAAATAAGAAGGCGGCAGTGAAGCGCGGCTCCAGAGTTCTGACAACGCATCTTGTTACCGCAGCGATGACTGGTGCAGCGGCTGCACTGATTGATGCACTTCGCGGCGGCGGTGAAGATGATGACGATAAGGAATTCTTTGAAAAATGGCTATCTTATGCCGGACAGGGTTTTCTTGATAATGCAAATCCTGCGGGGTTACTTCCGGGCGTGAGAGACGTTCTATCTTTAGCACAAGGGTATGACGTATCTCGAATGGATATGGCTGGTTTTGCAGACTTAGTAAACTCTTTACAGTATTGGAAATCGGATACGGCAACAACATATTTTGCTTTAAAGAAAACAGTAGGCGGAATTGCCAGCTTGACGGGTCTTCCTGTGGGGAGCTTATGGCGTGATGTTGAGTCTATTGCGAGGGAAACTGCAAAGCTGTTTGTTCCTGAGGAGAAAGTAGAATTTGTTATGAAGCAGCTCCGGTATAATATGAAAGATAGCCGGAACCGGTCTAAGTTTGCAAAAGTTTATGCGAAAGCAGATGAAAATGGCAACTCGGAAACTGCCAAGGAAATCAGACAGGCTATGCTTGGTTCCGGTGCGGATTCTAAAAAGTGGGATTCATCGGTGAAGACGCAGCGGCAGAATGTGATTGCTGGACAGGCTGCAAGCCTTTTGAATAAGGGGGATGAAGTAGAAGCGAAGAAACTGATAGGAAGCTACTGTATGAAATATGATTGGAAGTTTGAAAAGGTCTGGGCAAAGGTGCTTGAAGAATCTGCTAAGCGAAAATCGACATTTCAAAAGGCATATGACGATACAATCGGGAAACTGATTCGAGGCGAAGCGTAAAGGTCGGGAGGCGAAATAGCCTCCTCTTTGCGTTATAGTAGAGAAAAAGAAAAACGAAGGGAGATTCCGATATGGTGAATATACATTTTCAGGTAAATGGACAACACCTCCGGTGCTTGGAGAAGAAGATTATCGCCTCAGGCAGTAAGAACTATTTGAATGCGGTGTTTTCATTTTCTCCTGATTGGGAGGGTTTGTGCAAGACTGCTGTGTTTACTCGAAATGGGGTGAAGAAACAAAAAATCCTTGTGGAGGACCAGTGCGTGATTCCGTGGGAGGTACTGCAGCAGGGCGGATTTGTGCTGTCGCTTGTGGGTATGCGAGATGAGGGCGTGGTAACGACTGATGAGATGCGCTTTGATTTGCGTACTGTGGATATTCCAGTGCTTGTAAGCAATGGATATGTGGCGGGCAAGACTGTAGAATCGCCGACACAGGATGTTTACGAACAGGTAATAGATATGCTGATTAATGCAGCAGATCGTGCAGATAAGGCGCTTGCTGAATCTATAGAGACGGTGCGGCGAGATGATGGCGACCATTTGATTGTTATTACGAAGTCAGGAAAACAATTTGACTTTGGAAACATCAAGGGCGATAAGGGTGAACCGTTTGTCTATGAGGACTTCACTGCAGAGCAGCTCGAACTTTTGCGAGGACCAAAGGGTGAAACTGGTGAGGTCGGACCGCAAGGCGAGCGTGGCGAAAAGGGTGAACGAGGGGAGCAAGGTCTTCAGGGTATCCAAGGTGTTCGTGGAGAAACTGGTCCTCGTGGACTGCAGGGTGAGCGCGGTCCTAAAGGTGACACTGGAGAAACTGGCGCACAAGGCCCCATTGGTCTTACTGGGCCCAAAGGTGACAAAGGAGATAAAGGGGATCAGGGCGAAATCGGACCGCAGGGTATCCAGGGTGAACAGGGAATTCAAGGTGAAGTCGGACCAGTAGGACCGCAAGGCGAGCAAGGTCTTCAAGGCATTCAGGGACCCAAAGGAGATAAGGGCGACAGGGGCTTGCAGGGAATCCAGGGTGAAACTGGACCGCAGGGTCCGAAGGGGGATACTGGTCTGGGATTCAAGGTAAGTGGGTATTTTTCGACTGTGGCAGAGCTTGAAGCGCAGATAACACCTTTTGAAGGCGCTGCATATGGCGTGGGTGCTGCGGAACCGTATGATATTTATATTTATGATGCGGTTGGGCAGGTTTGGGTGAATAATGGACCTTTGCAGGGTGCGAAAGGCGATAAGGGTGACAAAGGAGATCCGTTCACCTATACTGATTTTACGTCGGTGCAATTAGAGTCACTTCGGGGTCCACAAGGCGATAAAGGTGAGCCTGGTGATAAGGGTGAACCGGGTGTTGCCGGTGCTAAGGGCGACAAAGGCGACCCGTTCACTTATGGAGATTTCACTGCTGAGCAACTTGCAGGTTTGAAAGGTCCAAAGGGTGACAAAGGCGATAAAGGCGATGCCGGTATGACAACGACTGAGTTCGAGGCGGAGCTTTCCGGCAAGGTGGATAAAGTAACAGGAAAAGGATTATCTACCAATGACTACACTGACGCAGATAAAGCAAAGGTGCAGAGTGCGTTGCAGTCCGTTCCAAATGCAACGACAACGACGTATGGGCTTGTGAAAATGTCTGATGGTGGCGATAATTCAGAGACAAACGATGCAGTATCCCTTGGTTTTTTTGGTGAAATGTTTGATGCAATGCTGGAAATGGTAGGTAACAAAGTTGACGCAGAAGCCGGAAAAGGATTATCCACGAATGACTATACGACTGCTGAGAAAAATAAGGTGGCAAATCTTCCTGCAAACACGAATGCTGTGCTTACGGGCAAAGCAAATACGGCAGATATCCCAACAAAGGTTTCTCAGCTTAACAATGATGCAAATTACACGAATAAGCAGTATGTGGATGAAAAATTTGCAGCTGTACCGGCACCTGACATCAGTGGTCTTGTTCAGAAATCCGGTGATACTATGACTGGAATACTGGAATTCCAAACAGACAATGCCAAGATTAGTTTTGGAGAAGAACCTACAGGCGATGGTTCAAAAACTAATATATATTCGGGTAAGTACGATTTTAAAATCGAAACAAATTCCCTGAATGGTGGTATTAACTCTGGAGGTTCATTGTCATTAGGTTTAAATGGTGCTGAATTGTATGACCACACAATGGGGAGTGCGGTAGCAGCAAGACAGTTTAATGCTTTAATGGGAAGTTACACGCAAAACATGTATATTCTTCTTGATTACATGATGAGCACAATTAAAATAAATGGAAGTACTATAAAGCTTGGTAGTAATGAATCTGTTGCTTATTCTAATAGCGTTATGAAAAATCTACAATCGACTCAGAATAATGGGGCTTGTTTTAGAAATATTCAAATCAGCACAGCTGAACCTACAGTATCAGATGGACAGGACGGAGATATCTGGATTCAATATGAATAAGGAGGATGATAGGCATGAATGGAAAAATTAAAGTCGATGGTTCATGGCGAAATATCAGTTCTGCATTTGTAAAAATAGATGGCGTCTGGAAAAAAGCAAAAGACATATATACCAAGACAAACAACGAATGGAAACTCTCTAAAGAACCTGCTCCAAATGGGAGAAAGTGGACTAAAAGTAATATAGATAAAAGCAGTTTTTCATATAAAATTGTATACGGAAATGGCATGTATGTTGTTCCAAAATCTAGTGGCGGCGGATTCCTCATTTCTAGTGATGGAAAAACATGGAGCGAGAATAATGTTACCGGGAACTTTTCTGGTTTATGCTATGGGAATGGCGTATGGGTTGCCACTAGACCAAGTTATGGATTGTATTATTCCACGGATGGAGTATCATGGGTTCAAAGTAATATAACTTCTAAAAGTTATTCTGGTGTATATTATGCAAATAATTTATGGATAATGGGTGGTAACTATAATAATAAAACTGGAATCTATTATTCGACAGATGGAAAAACTTGGACAAGAAGCAATATAACCAATGATGGAATTGGATGTGTTTATTGTAAACGTAATACAAGTAAATGGATTCTTGGCGGTTGGAGTACTGGAATTTACTATTCAAATGATGGAAAAAGTTGGAGTAAAAGTAATATAACAGAAGGTTGCTATGTTACCGCTACGAAGGGTAGTAATCATTATATAATAGCCAGTAATACTGGTAATGATACGAGCACTAAAGGAATTCTATATTCTTATGATGGAAGTTCGTGGAATCAAACCAATATAAAAGAAGCAAAAGCCCGTTTTTCAAACGCTAATTATGATGGAGGAATACTTTTAATTGGTCAAGATACAGGCTCAAACCCAGGTGGTACCAGTATGTATAAATCAATCACAGGATCATACTGGAACCCGTGTGATGGTATAGCTAATACTAAAATTTATTCTTTAAATTGTAATAATGGTATTTTTATAGCAGGAACAGGAAAAGGAGTTTATTATTCAGAGAACGGAGAAACATGGACGTTAAGTGATTTATCTAAAGGTAGTAAGGTAAGTTATGGAGATAAAATCTGGGTAGCCAATTGCAGTGATGGAATATATTATTCAGAAGGATAATACACAAAGTGAAGAAGTGGCGATTACCGCAGAAATCAAATAGTAGCCAGCAGGCTAAATAGCTATAAACAAGGAGGTACATATGACAGAAATTATGACAGCAGCAATTACCGCAGCAGGATTGATTGTTGTCCAGCTGATAGTGTCCAGTAAACAGCAAAGAGCGCAGGACATTAAGGTTGATGCGGCGCTAGCTGAAGTCAGAAAAGATATCCAGCGTCTTGAGGAAAAGCAGGACAAGCATAACAATCTTATCGAGCGCACCGCAGTGCTGGAGCGAGATGTGAAAACAGTATTTAAGCGCGTAGACGAAAACAAAGCGGAAATAGCATATTTGGAACATAAAGGAAAGTAGGAGGTATGAAAATGAGTAAGACATGGCTTAAAGCAGCAGGAATCAGAGCAATTAAGACAATGGCACAGGCAGCTATTGCTATGATTGGGACAAGCGTGGTACTGTCTGATGTTAGCTGGCAGGTAGTATGCAGCGCATCGGTGTTGGCGGGTGTATTATCTATGCTGACCAGCGTGGCAGGCTTGCCGGAAGTGAAGGAGGAATAAAGATGGCAAAGAAACCAATTTTGTTTTACTTATCTGCAGGGCACGGCGGCGCAGATCCCGGCGCGGTCAGCGGTAAATTTGTAGAAGCTGACATGGCGAGAACTGTGATGGAAGCTTGCCGAAAGGAGCTGCTGGCGCATAAGGGACGCACATACAAGGTGGCATATCCTGAAAAGGACGGCAGCGGCATGTCACTTGCGGCGCACGTTGCAGACATGGCGAGGTACAAAGCGAAAGGCTACAGAGTAGTGTCCGTTGACGGACATTTTAATGCCGGTGGCGGCGATGGTGACGAAGTCTGGGTTTGGAAAGGCAGCGTAACAAAGAGCCGCCTCGGAAAGGTGCTGGCTGACCTGATTATCGCGGAACTGAAAAAGGAAGGGCAGAACACCAGAGGCGTTAAGTACACCAAAGACCTGTACTTCCTCAAAGGTGTAGGCGTGCCGGTGCTGGTGGAATACGGCTTCGTGGATAACAAGACCGACCGGAAAGGTTTTGACACGAAGAAAGAGCTAGAGGCTTACGGAAAGGCAACCGCAAGAGCGCTGATTAAGTATTGGGAGAAGTATAAATAGAAATAAATTGTCATATTTATACTTTTTGAGATATGGAATTTATGCAAGAATCTAACCGCGAAAAACAGGGCTATGACCTATCGGACCTTCACATCGACCGTGCACCCATGTTGCACCCAAGCTATATAAACGTTGAAATTTAGACAAACAGCTTGACACTCCGAATGTGAAGGCCGCAGGTTCGATTCCTGTCTGGCGCACCAAAATGGACAGCGAAAGCTGTCTGTTTTTTTTATCTGTACAGTACTTGCAGGTATTGCAAAAATTCGTGATGAATTTTCGTTACCACCGCTAACAAGCTTCACTTATCAGCTATATAAAGCTTATGGCTGGCAGGTGACTTCTGGAACAGAAGAAGAAAAGGCGCAGGCAAGATTTGTGACAGTGTTCCTTGATATTTACGAGAATAGTTTTAATTGACAGATATCACTACCCTTGGTATAATCATAATCCTACGTTTTTGTATTGAAGCAGGAAGGAGTGTGCGATGATTACTATGGAACATGTGAGCAAGACCTATCGGATTGCCCGAAGAAACGCAGGTTTGAAGGAAGCCTGCAAGGCGCTTTTTCGCAGAGAATATGAAACAGTGCATGCCCTGGATGATGTCAATTTTACTATAGCAGATGGGGAGATGGTCGGCTATATCGGCCCAAATGGAGCAGGAAAAAGTTCTACCATTAAGATTCTCAGTGGTATTTTGACGCCGGACAGTGGAAAGGTTTTGGTTGACGGTAGAGTACCGTATCGGAATCGGATTGATCATGTGCGCGAAATTGGCGTTGTTTTTGGACAGCGTTCACAGCTCTGGTGGGACGTGCCGGTTATCGATTCTTTTTCTCTGCTGAAAGATATTTATGACATTCCTGCCGCAACATACAAACAGAGTCTTGAAGAACTGACGGAACTTTTAGATCTGTCGCAGCTTTTGCGATCTCCGGTAAGGCAGCTTTCTTTGGGGCAGCGGATGCGCTGTGAGATTGCAGCCTCCCTTCTGCACAGACCTCGTATATTGTTTCTGGATGAACCGACTATCGGACTTGACGCTGTGTCAAAACTGGCGGTCAGAGATTTTATAAAACGGCAGAATAAAGAACATGGAACCACGGTGATTTTAACGACCCACGATATGCAGGACATCGAGGCCTTAGCAGGAAGGATTATTCTCATCGGCAAGGGGAAAATCCTAATGGATGGAATCCTAGCAGATATCCAAAAAGGGAATGCTAACATTGACGAAATCATTGCACAGCTGTATCACACCTATGATATTTAAGGCGGTGATAAGATGAAAAAGTATTTATCTTTTTTCAGACTGCGCTTTGTCATGGGTATGCAGTACCGTGCAGCGGCCCTGGCAGGCGTCTGTACCCAGTTCTTTTGGGGACTCATGGAAGTTATGATTTTCAGCGCTTTTTACGAGGCAGACGCTGCAGCTTTTCCCATGTCACTCTCTGCGACGATTTCCTATGTGTGGCTGCAGCAGGCGTTTCTCGCTTTTTTTGCGGTCTGGATGTTAGAAGGGGAAATCTTTGAGGCAATCAGAAAGGGAAATCTTGCCTATGAATTGGCAAGACCTGTTGACATCTATAATATGTGGTTTGCAAGAAGCGTTGCAAATCGGCTGTCGCGGGCAGTTTTGCGGTGTTTTCCTATTTTGCTGATTGCGGTATTTGTGCCTGCGCCTTACGGGCTGCGCATGCCAGCCAGTTTGCCGTATTTTATGTTGTTTCTGGCAGCGATGGTATTAGGACTTGCAGTGACCGTATCGGTATGTATGCTGATTTATGTTCTTGCTTTTTTTACCATATCGCCTCGAGGTGTTCGCATGGTTTTTACTTCTGCCATAGATTTTCTTGCCGGTGCAATTATTCCCATTCCGTTTTTTCCAGAGAAGTTGGCGAAGGTGCTGGAGATGCTACCTTTTGCAGCTATGCAAAACGTTCCTCTGAGGATTTACAGCGGAAGCCTTAATGGCACTGAACTGGTACAGGCTATCAGTCTTCAGATCTTTTGGCTGGTTGTAATTACCTTGATGGGAAAGATTTTGTGCAGAAAGGCAGAAAAAAGTGCCGTGGTGCAGGGAGGGTGATAACGATGAAGAAAATAAAAAAAGCAGTCAGGCTTTACGGGCATTATGTGTCCATCAGCGTGCGCTCAGCCATGCAGTACAAGGCATCATTTCTCCTTACAGCTGTGGGGCAGTTCTTGGTATCTTTTAACGTTTTTTTGGGAATCCTTTTTATGTTTAAAAGATTTTCAGCGGTGGAAGGCTTTACATACAGTCAGGTGCTTTTGTGCTTTTCTATTTTGCTGCTTGAGTTTTCTTTGGCAGAAATGGTCGCCAGAGGCTTTGATATGTTTCCAGATATGGTACGAACGGGGGAGTTTGATCGTGTTCTGGTTAGACCGCAAAGTGAAGTCTTGCAGGTGCTTGGAAGTGAATTTGAACTGACGCGTATGGGAAGGATGCTGCAGGCAGTAGTGATGTTCGTATATGGGATTTCAGCTGGTGGCGTTTCGTGGGATATTACAAAGGTTCTTACCATTATCAATATGCTTGTAGGTGGTATTGTGGTATTTTCAGCCATGTTTCTGATCTATGCGGCATTCAGCTTTTTTAGCTTGGAAGGACTGGAGTTTATGAATATTTTTATTGACGGTGCCAGAGAATACGGGAAATATCCCATGGGTGTTTACGGAAAAAAGATATTGCAGATTACGACTTTTGTGATTCCCTATGCGCTGGTGCAGTATTATCCGTTTCTCTATTTGATTGGACAGGAAACCTCGAGATTCTTTGTATTTGTGCCGCTTCTGGCATGCTGGTTTATGGCGCCGGCGTGGCTTTTATGGCGGTTTGGTGTGCGAAGCTATCAGTCCAGTGGATCGTGATATGTGGTTTGAACACAGGGTAAAGCAGCAAGAAAAAAGTTGTGCATTGAAGCGGAAAACGCCTCCTGCACAACTTTTTTTATTAAAGTCCCAGACCGAAGTTGTCTTTGACTCTCTGCATTACAGGATTTGCAATTGCCTTAGCTCTTTCTGCGCCATCTTTTAGGATTTCAATCAGTTCCTCTGAATAACGGATTTCTTCGTATCTGGCTTTAATCGGTGCTAAAGCATCGACCACGATTTCCACCAGGTCTTTCTTGAAATCACCGTAACCTTTGCCTTCGTAGGTCTTTTCGATTTCGTCTAAAGCTTTGCCGGACAGTACAGAATAGATGTTCATCAGATTGCTGATGCCAGGCTTTGTTTCTGGATCAAAGCGCACTACGCCTTCTGAGTCAGTGGTCGCTTTCATGATGGATTTCTTGATTTTAGCAGGATCATCCAGCAGGGAAATTCTGCTGTGAACATTTTCTGCGGATTTGCTCATCTTCTGGGTCGGATCGTCCAGTGCCATGATGCGGGCGCCTTCTTTCATGTAGCGACCTTCCGGTACGACGAAGGTTTTTTTCTTGGTATTGTTGATTCTGATGGCGATATCGCGAGTTAGTTCAATGTGCTGCTTCTGGTCATTGCCTACAGGCACGACGTCAACATCGTAGAGCAGGATATCGGCAGCCATCAGGAGCGGGTAGGTGAAAAGCCCTGCCGGTGCGGATTCCTTGTTCTTGCTTTTTGCCTTAAACTGTGTCATGCGGGAAAGTTCGCCGGTATAGGAATTGCAGGTCAGAACCCATGATAACTCCGCATGTCCAGAAACATCGGACTGCACGAAAATGATGGATTTTTTTGGATCGATGCCGACTGCGATATAAAGCGCGGCAACGTCCAGGATATGTTCTTTCAGTTCCTTTGGATCCTGCGGAACGGTAATTGCGTGCATGTCCACGATGCAGTAAATACATTCATGATCGTCCTGCAATTCAACAAATTGACGCAGAGCGCCCAGATAGTTGCCAAGGTGAATGTTGCCGGTCGGCTGTACGCCGGAAAATACTCGTTTCATGTTATAAACCTCCGTTTTATTCATGTGTATGGAATATTAGTTATTTCTGTAGTCAAAAATTCTCTTCGTCTTTTTTTCGCTGCGCGGCAGGCTGCCTACAGCAACGGCCTTTAGCTCGATCGCCAGTCCGACCTTTGTCTTAAAGGCAGAACCAATGGAGCTTTCAGCGGCGGCAGTATCAATTCCTTCTTCTGTTTCAACAGAGAGGGTGAGGACATCTTTGCCGTTTATGTGGTCGATGGAAATCTGGTATTCGCTGCTGACGCCATGGATGTCCCGCAGGATATCTTCTACCTGACCGGGATAAATATTGACGCCCTTGACTTTTACCATATCATCACTTCTTCCTATTATACGGTCAATTCTCGGAAATTTCAAGCCGCAGCTGCAGCTTTCCGGTACAATTCTTGAAAGATCGTGGGTTCTGTAGCGAATCAGCGGTGCGCCTTCTTTGCGAAGAGTAGTGATGACGATTTCACCGGTTTCGCCGTCAGGTACGTTCTTGCCAGTCTGTGGATCAATGATTTCGATGTAGAGATAATCGTCCCAGTAGTGCATAGGGGTTTCTCTGCTGCAGTTGATGCCGATTCCCGGACCGTAAATTTCGGTCAGTCCATAAATGTCATAATGTCAATGTCGATGTCCTTATATTTTTTCTGATAGAGATTGCCGGAAAAAGTGGTTACGCAGCGGAGCTGCTGTTTCATCAAATTAAACTGTGTGTCATTCATTTTCATGTTTTGTACCTCATCTTTCTTCGTGTTTTGGAAGGGGAGAAAGACTTTTGACAAACAAAAAAGCTTTCGCCCCGATAGGGACAAAAGCTGCAGCTTCTGCGATACCACCCTAATTCGCTTATCCTCACGGATAGGCGCACTCTGAACATACTACCATATGTCCTTCGATATAACGGTCGAACCCGTCTTCCATACTACGCCTAAGTGATAAAGGCGATTCAGGTTGCCCTCCCAAGTCCATTCACACGACATGCATATCACTGCAATCTCACCACCTGCAGTTCTCTGTAGACAGCTTCTGCCTGCTACTACTCTCGGTCAACGGTTTATTTTTTATAAAATTTGTTATAGAAAATACTAACACAAAGATGAAGTCTCGTCAAGGGAATTTCTCCTTTTTTCTCGGCAGCCGTATTCAGCAGCATCGTGCCATAAAAAATTACATAAATATAGCGTACCATAGCTATGGTGCTGGATCGCTACGCTTATTTGATATGTGTTCTTTGGCAGGAAGGCGGTACGATAAGGAAGACAGGGGAGGGGAATTGTGGTATAATGAACGCAAACAATGAAACCGGCGTTGCCGCAAGGAAGCGTTCATTGAATCATGACTTCCAATTCTACTTTCAAAGGAAACGTCATGGTATAATGAACGCAAAGAATGAAACCGGCGTTGCCGCAAGGAAGCGTTCATTGGATCATGACTTCCGATTCTATTTTCAGCGGAATCATCGTGGTATAATGAACGCAAAGGAGTTTACCAATGACACAGAAAAAATCATCAAATATCTATTTGCTTCAGCTGCCCAGTGCTGACAGCGATCTCTATTCTTGCGCATGGAGGTGCAGGCAGGAGGAGCAGGACATAGAGCAGGTTCGGTTCAGTGGCGAGCATATTGAAGAAGAGGATTTTAGCGGACTGAATTTCGATACCGTAATTTTTGAAAATTGTACGCTGATTCGATGTCGCTTTAAGGGGGCAGACTTTAAAACTGCTCTGTTCAAAAATTGCCAGCTGCCGGGATGCAGCTTTACGGGAAGCTGGTTTAACAGCACTGAGTTTGATAATTGCCAGCTTGTGGGCACGGACTTCAGTCAGTGCAGCATCAGCAACACCTTTTTTACAGACTGTGCTATGGCGATGGCGAATTTTACAGAGACAAAGCTGGAGCAGTGCACCATTGCTACATGTGATTTGACCGATGCATTTTTTGCAAACTGTAAATTAAAAAAACTACAGATGGATAAGAATCAATGCATTGGAACGGAGTTTTTTAAAACGAAACTAAAGGATGTTGATTTTACTACATGTATTTTGGAGGGAATCAGGGTATCTAGTGAAAATGGTGAGCTGAAAGGCGCAAAGGTGAATTTTTTTCAGGCTGCGGAACTGGCGAAGATGCTGGGAATTGTCATAAAAGAGTAGCGCGAAGCGTTTGACACCGTCTCTGGAACGTGCTATTCTATTATATAGAAGAACTTGCTATTATACAGAAGGAAAAAATATGAAAGATTATAAACTAGAAAAGAAATTTCATGAGTTTCGCGATCTGCGCGATTTGCTTAGAACATCTGCAGAAAAGTATGCGGATAAAGTGGCGTTTGTGACGAAAATCAAGAACAAAGAAACTAAAGAAGTCAACTATATCAACACCACCTATGCAAAGCTCTTTGAGACCATGGGACATCTGGGCACAGCACTGATTGAATGTGGCTATAAAGATAAGCGCATTGCAGTTATCGGTGAGAACAGCTACAGTTGGTGCCTTGCATACTTTGCAGTGAGCTGCGGCGTGGGTATTACAGTGCCCCTTGATAAAGCCCTACAAAAAGAAGAAATCGTAAGCTGCCTCAATCGAAGTAAGGCGGAAGCGATTTTTTATGATAAGAAAAGTGCGAAGATGATTGAGGAAATCTTTGCGGAGAAATCTACAGGTCTTTCCATGATCGTAGCCATGGATTTTCAGTCAGAGACAGGTGTGCTGCTGATGGATCTTCTGGACAAAGGTCGTGCGCTGGTAGAAGGCGGCGACTTTAGATATCTGGAAGCCGAAATTGATCCGGATGCAATGAATTATCTGCTTTTTACATCGGGGACGACGGAGCAGTCCAAAGCGGTAATGCTTTCTCATCGAAATTTCATGAGCTGTAACTATGGTATGAACTGCGAAGAACTGTTTTTCCCTGACGATGTGAATATGATGATTCTGCCTTTGCATCACTGTTACGGTATGAGTGGGCTTTTGACTTTCCTGTCCCAAGGCATGAAGAACTGTTTCTGCGAAGGACTGAAATATGTAAGCGCAAACATGAAGGAATACGGCGTATCTGTTATTATGAGTGTGCCGCTGCTTCTTGAAAATATGTACAAGAAGATTATGAAGGGCATAGAGAAACAGGGCAAGAGCGGCAAGGTGCAGGCGGCACTGAAGATTTGTGATTTGACTGAAAAAGTAGGAATCAATGTGCGACGGAAGCTGTTTAAAGATATCATCGATCAGATGGGCGGAAGAATGCGCTTTATTATCAATGGCGCAGCGGCTTTGGATCCGGTAGTTGCTAAGGGACTTAATGACTTCGGCATTCTTACAGTACAGGGCTATGGGTTGACGGAGACATCGCCGACCATTTCCAGTGAGACTTATCGCTATCTGAAACCGGGTTCCTGCGGTAAACTGATGCCTAACGTAGAAGGAAAGATTATCGATGTCAACGAAGAGGGCATTGGAGAACTCGTCGTTCGCGGCGACAATGTTATGCTGGGCTATTACGATAATCAGGAAGCTACTGATGAGATGATTGTAGATGGCTGGCTCCACACTGGTGACCTTGCATATTTTGACGAGGAGGGATACCTGTTCATCTGCGGACGCAAGAAGAATGTTATCGTCATGAAAAATGGCAAGAATGTCTATCCGGAGGAGATTGAGAATCTGATCAATGTACTGCCTTATGTGGAAGAAAGCATGGTCTTTACCAGAAACAAGGCAAGCGATGTGGTGCTCTGGGCAAAAGTCGTTTACGATAAATCCTATCTTGATGAAAAGGGCATGAGTCTGGATGACTTGCAGGCGCAGCTTGATCTGGATATGGCTGAAATCAATGCCACTATGCCAGCGTACAAGATGGTGAAGAAGTACTTCCTATCCGACAAACCAACCGTCAAGACCACAACACAGAAAACCAAGAGAAACGAAGAACTCAAACACATTGAAGAAGAAATAAAAGAACTTGGATTATAAAAGCTAAATAAAAAGGATGTCTGCAATTTGCAGGACATCCTTTTTTCGTAAGACAGTATGACTTTATCTCTGATAGATTACTTTTCCATTTAATATGGTCATTTCTACTTTTGCGTCCTTGATTGCTTCAGGTGCAATGTCATAGAGGTTCTGATCCAGAACGACCAAATCTGCGTATTTTCCGACTTCAATGGTGCCGTTTACTTCCTCAGAGTAGGAAGAGTAGGCGGCATCTTTTGTGAAGAGTCGAATTGCTTCGCTAACACTCATGGTTTCTGACGGAAGCCAGCCATCTTTGGGCTGTCCGTGAATGTTTTTTCTTGTGACAGCAAAGTAGATGTTTTCCAGTACATCAAAGCTTACAACCGGTGCATCGGAGCCGCCGGACACGGGAATGCCCATGTCCAGCATGGATTTCCAGGCGTAGACCTTATCCATACGCTGGCTGCCGATGCGGGACTCCACGATATCCATGTCCAGATCGAGAAATACCGGCTGAATGTATGCAATGATATGATTTTCCTTCATATCGTCCAGCACCTTTTGACTGGTAATCTGCGCATGGACAATGCCGTGCCTGTCTTTCGGATTATCCTTTCTGTAAGGGGAGGCTTCGATGGCTTTGATTACCATATCCATAGCCCTGTCTCCGATGCAGTGTACAGCAATCTGCATGTGATATTTGTCGCAGCAGGCGACGATTTCGTTGAGTTCCTCCTGCTCATAGATAATCAGACCTGTATTGGAAGAATCTCCCTCATAAGGCTGCGACAGAGCAGCGGTTCTTGCGCCCAGGGAACCGTCCTGCAGTAGCTTGACCGGACCGATTGTGAAGAAGTCGCCTTGCTGACCAGTTCGATAGCCTTCCTTTAGAAAATCCTTTAAATCCACAAATCTCTCAAAGAGGCATTGTTCATAGATACGAAGATTCATTTCCTTGCGATTGTCCAGGGCTTTGAAAGCAGACATAATTCTGCGCCAGTTTTTACCCGGAAGGGAAGCAAGGTCATCAGACTGAATAGCGGTGACACCTGCCTCGTTTAGTTTGCTGATACCGAATTTGATGTAATCTTCGATCTCTTCCTGACTGGGAGCATCCAATACAGAATAGAAGAACTGAACAGCATTTTCCTTCAGAATGCCGTGAACTTCATCTACGTCACGGCAGATTTCCGGGTATTCTTTGATCTCCTTCAGCCTTTCCAGCCCGCAGGAGTTGCATACTGCGGTGTGTCCGCAGACGCGAACCATGATAATAGGAATGTCATCTGCCAGTGCGTCCAGGTCCTTTTTGTCTGGATACTTGGGCA
This sequence comes from Senimuribacter intestinalis, assembly GCF_943192965.1. Lineage (NCBI taxonomy): Bacteria > Bacillati > Bacillota > Clostridia > Peptostreptococcales > Anaerovoracaceae > Senimuribacter > Senimuribacter intestinalis. Next base: position 41,223 of record NZ_CALPCF010000013.1, on the reverse strand, counting down.
CGTCGAAAAGTTCCTCGTTCCAGCCGCGGCCAAAGAGCCATGACAGCGGTTTTTCCTTTCTGATTTCAAGTCTTTTAGCTGCAGCGTCCAAAACGTCCTGCACACTGCGGCAGTCGAAGAGTTTGACGGAGTTTTCCACAAAAGCGTAGTGGAGCATGTGCAGGTGGCTGTCAACAAAGCCGGGCAGCATCATTTTTCCTTTCAAATCGATGCGTTCTTTACAGGAAAGCAAAGCAGCTTCCTCGTCAGAACCGACAAAGGTGATTCGTCCGTCGGTAATTCCAACGGCATTTGCTATGGTATCCTGCCCATCCAATGTGCTTACAATTCCGTTGTAAAATAATGTATCCATGTTTTATGCGTCCTTTTTCTGTGCTTTTTCTTTATCCTCAAAGAACAGGTGCATATCCGGGTCGATTTTGCCTTCACCCAGGTAACGTGCACGGTAGTCCTTTAACAGCTTGATGAAAGTGCCGCTGAGCAGGAACAGGGTTGCAACGTTAAAGAAGGTTGGGAATACAGTAGTAAAGTCTGCAATGACCCAAAGCTGTGCAGGGGTGCCGTTTCCGTATACAGTCAGTACAGTTACGATAAGACCCCACAGCGGTGTTCCGATGAGGAATACTTTGGAAGCAATTTTCTTCACTTTATCTTTTCCTTTCAGAGCATGGTCTAAAATAACCTGATAGTAGGTGAACCAGCCCGTGGAAGTGGTCATGCCGAACAGGAAGATACTGATAGCGATCATAATTCTTGCGAAGGAGCCGATGACGGATTCGAAAGCTGTCAGTGTCAGGGTCGCTCCCTGCAGACCGCTGTCCCAGTAACCAGTTACAATAATAACAAGTCCTGTCAGGGAACATACGACGATGGTGTCCATGAATACTTCAAAGGCGCCCATCAGTCCCTGTTTTACAGGGTGATCTGTGTTTGCAGTAGCGTGTACCATTGGCGAAGTACCCCAACCGGCTTCGTTGCTGTATACGCTGCGAGCAAAGCCAAGTCGCATAGCGTAAGCCACTGTTGCGCCAAGGAAAGCGCCGGAAGCAGCCTGTGTGGAGAATGCACCTTTAAAGATCATAGCGAAGGTGTGAGGCAACTGGTTAGCGTTGATAATCAGGATAGCGATAGCTGCGATGATGTAAAAAGTGCACATAATCGGTGTCAGATAGGAGGCAACAACGCCGACCTTTTTGATACCACCGATGATGACGATGTAAATTCCGATTACGTAAAGAATCGCAGGTACGATGAGAGGCAGTCCAAAGGTGTTGCCGACAGCTTCAGATACGGTGTAGTTCTGTAATGTGATGAACCATATCATAAAGATACAGCCGCCGAAAATAACAGCAAAGACTTTCCAGAATTTATATCCTTTTTCCTGACCCAGACCTTTCTGCATGTAATAAGTAGGACCGCCGCGGAATTCGCCGCCGGGAGTGGATTCTCTGTAATAAACAGCCAGTGTAACTTCTGCCATTTTGATAATCATGCCTAAAAGAGCGGCAACCCATAGCCAGAAGAGGGCGCCTGGACCTCCTGTTGCAATGGCAGTAGCGACACCGCTCATATTGCTGACGCCGACTGTACCGCCGATAGCGATGGAAATGGCCTGGAAAGGAGTTAGTTTTTTCTTATCATCGGCTCCGCCGCTGCGGCGCTCTTTGTTGAAGAGACTGCCTATAATATGTCCGAAGTGACGGAGCTGAAAAAATCCGGTGCGAAGGGTTAAGTAAATGCCGGTGACCAGTATTACGATCAGAAGCGGCAGTCCGTAGAGGAAATTTGTAAACTGTTCAAAGAGTGCAAACATAGTTTCTACCTTTCTTTCTTGTTTTTTAGATTTGTAAAATTTTAGTTGCGCGCGATTAATTATATAGCAAAAAGCGTGCCAGTACAGAAAAAAGAGAAATTAAGTAAAAGTCAGGAAAGAAATAGGAAATTTTATTGCAAAAATGGGATTATTATCTTATAATTATCCGATAAAGGAAAATGAGCAAGGAAAGGGGAAGATTGATGAAGAACATATGTTTGGTATTTAATAACAGAGAAAATTTTGCAGTATGTGATTTGCTTTTACGGAATTTAAAGTACGTGCTGGGAGAATATGTTGAGGGCAGAATTTGTTTTCTCGAAGAACTGAACCATGAGGCGCTGATAGATGCAGATTTGTTTGTTGTTTTATATGAAGACCGAGTTTACGCAATGAAGGATTATACTTCTTTGCTGGACAAGGTCATTGTTATGGGAAGAACCATTCAGCGGCAGTTTTTGCCTGAGGTTTTCAGTATTCCGGAAGGAACCAATGTGCTTGTGGTCAACGATTCGAGAGAAAGCACGCTGCAGGTTACCAATAACCTGTATGAGATGGGACTCAATCATTTACATCTGATTCCCTATTTAGAAGGGGAAAATGAGGCGCAGTATCGTGAAATCACCATTGCCATTACACCGGATGAAAAAGTGCCATCGTTTATTAAAAAAGTGATTAACATCCAGAACAGATATATCGATGTGAACACTTTTATTACGATTATCAATAAGCTGGGACTGCATAACGAAAGTGTGACGAGAAATCTTTTGAAGTACACCCAGCTGGTAGCTGAAAACAACAAGGGCATCAATGAGCGCTATGTAACGGAGTATCTCAAGACAGAAATGCTTAAGCGAACGATTAGGGATGCGCAAAATGCTGTTTTGATTTTGGATAAGGAGCTTCGCACTGTATATGTCAATGATAAAGCACAGACGCTGCTTGGTATTGACGATAGAGAGGGCGTCAGTGTTTCCTCCTTTTTTGATGATGATATGGTGGAGATGATACGTCATGAAGAATTTGACAATCGATTGGTAAAATTTTACGGAGGCAATTATATTGTCACCAAGATTGATGTAAAAATTGTGGATCAGGTGATTGGATATTCGCTGCTGTTTAATGATGTCAAGAACATTAAGAACATTAAGAACATGGAAAACGCACTGAATAAGCAGCTTGTAAAGAGCGGATTGGTAGCGAAATACACCTTTGACGATATATGCTGTGAAAGTTCTGCCATGCGTAAATCCATCGAGCTTGCAAAGAAAGCTGCGCTTTCGGATTATACAGTTTTAATCAGCGGAGAAAGCGGCACCGGAAAGGAAATGATTGCACAGTCTATTCATAATTACTCCTGGAGAAACAGTCAGCCGTTTGTGGCGATTAACTGTGCGGCGCTGCCGGAGTCACTTCTGGAAAGTGAACTGTTCGGCTACGAAAAGGGCGCTTTTACCGGTGCGTCAGTCAACGGAAAGACCGGTCTCTTTGAGCAGGCCAGCAAGGGTACTATTTTCCTGGACGAAATCGGAGATATGTCTTTAAATCTGCAGGCAAGACTTCTGCGTGTGCTGCAGGAAAAGCAGATTATGCGTCTTGGCAGTGATAAGGTCATCGATGTAGATATTCGGATTTTGGCTGCCACCAACAAGGATCTGCGGGAAGCCATTGCTCAAAAAGAGTTTCGAGAGGATTTATATTATAGGCTCAGCAATATTCCTGTTGAACTGCCGCCTCTTCGCCAACGGTCGGAAGAAATTCCAAAGCTGATGGAGACTTTTCTCGGCGAATCTTACGAGAGGCTGACTGCCGAGGAGAAGACTGCACTTGCGCAGTACTCATGGCCGGGTAATGTGCGTGAGTTAAAAAATGCAGCAGACTACTATCTGCTTCTTGGAGAGTTGCCGAAGGGAATCGGCGCTACCGTGTTACCGCAGCGGGAAGTAATTGGTACTGAGCCAAAGCCGACAGATATTAGGGAGCTAGTGCTGGATATTATAAGCAGACATACGGACGCTGATTCCGGCATTGGGCGCACTGCGATTTTGTGGGAGCTATCAAAGAGGGGAATCAGACTTAGCGATGATAAGGCGCGAAAATTGCTTCATACATTGGAATCGGAGGGCCTGATTGAAATCGGAAAGGGAAGAAGAGGATGCAGGGTGATTTGAAGAACAACCCAAGGGGCTTGCTTTGCCGGCAGGTTCCTTGGGCTGAAAAATTCATTTTATAGTTTTTAGTTCTTCGAAAGATATGCTGGTCAGTACTTTTCGCTTATACAATTTTAATATGTTGCTTTTTGGGAACGCGAATTATTTCTCAATCTCCCCAATCAGATTCACCATCTCGATTGCGCCAACTGCACAGTCATAGCCTTTGTTTCCAGCTTTTGTGCCGGCTCTTTCGATGGCCTGCTCGATGTTGTCTGTAGTCAGAATACCGAACATCACAGGAATATCCGCAGCTAAAGAGACGGAAGCAACGCCTTTGGAAACTTCTGCGCAGACGTAATCATAGTGGGAGGTAGTGCCGCGGATTACTGCGCCAAGACAGATGACCGCGTCGTATTTTCCGGACTTTGCCATTTTCTGTGCAATGAGAGGAATTTCAAAAGCGCCTGGACACCATGCAATTTCAATGTTTTCTTCTTTAACGTCGTGACGTTTTAGACCGTCCAGGGCGCCGCCAAGCAGCTTTGATACGATAAATTCGTTAAATCTGGCGCATACGATGCCAACTTTGATTTCTTTTGATACTAATTTTCCTTCATAAATTTTCATGTTTTATTTCTCCTATCTTAAGATTAGATTTTTGTCAATATCATTTCCGGAGCGTTATACAGTAAGAGCAGTGCAGCTCTCCGGGAAAGATTTGACGTATGGTTTATTTATAATCCAGAATGTGTCCCATTCTTTCCTGTTTGGTTTTCAGATAGAACAGGTCGTGGGCGGTGGCAGGCATCTGAATCGGCACGCGCTCTGTGATGTCCATGCCGAACTCGGACAGTTCGTAAACCTTCTGTGGGTTGTTGGTTAAAAGCCGCAGGGTTTTCGCGCCCAGATCTTTTAGAATCTGCGCGCCGATATAGTATTCGCGAAGATCGCCCGCAAAACCCAGGGCAAGGTTGGCTTCCAGGGTATCCATACCCTGATCCTGTAGTTCATAAGCTTTCAGTTTATTGATTAAGCCGATGCCTCTGCCTTCCTGCCGCATGTAGAGGAGAATGCCTCTGCCTTCTGCCTCAATCTGGGTCAGGGCAGCGGCAAGCTGCTCGCCGCAGTCGCACTTAGCCGAACCGAAGGCGTCGCCGGTCAGACATTCAGAGTGTACACGGCACAAAAGATTTTCTCCGTCTCCGATATCTCCTTTGACCAATGCGATATGATGCTCGCCGTTGAGTTTATTGATATAGCCGTGTGCCATAAAGTTGCCGTATTTGGTTGGCAGTTTGGTAACAGCGACGCATTCTACCAGGTTTTCGTGTTTTTTTCTGTATTCCTGGATAGCTTTGATGCTGATGAATTTTAAGTCATATTTGGCAGCAAGTTCTTTCAACTGCGGGGTGCGCATCATAGTGCCGTCTTCCCGCATGATTTCGCAGCACAGACCGCATTCGGAAAGCCCAGCAAGGCGCATCAGGTCTACGGTTGCTTCTGTATGGCCGTTCCGCTCCAAAACGCCCTGCGGCTTTGCAAGCAGCGGAAACATGTGACCGGGACGACGGAAATCCTCTGGTTTTGCGTCACCTGAGACGCATTTTCTGGCGGTCAGTCCACGTTCCTCAGCGGAAATGCCGGTCGTGGTGTCTACATGATCGATGGAAACGGTAAAGGCGGTGCAGTGGTTGTCAGTGTTGTTGTCAACCATCTGGGGAAGCTGGAGTTTCCTGCAGATTTCTTCGCTCATCGGCATGCAGATAAGACCTTTGCCATGAACCGCCATAAAGTTGACGTTTTCAGTCGTGGCAAACTCTGCGGCGCAGATGAAATCGCCTTCGTTTTCTCTGTCCGGATCATCGGTGCAGAGAATGATTTTACCCTGGCGCAAATCTTCCAAGGCTTCTTCTACTGTACTGAACTCAAATTCTTTCATGGTGATTTTCCTTTCTTTTTTGTTTCTAATAATTGAATCCGTGTTCTGCAAGAAACGCGGCGGTGATGTTACTTTCTTTTTTCGCAGGAGCAGCGTTGGGATCTTCAAGGGAGAGCAGCCGCTCCACGTATTTTCCGATACAGTCGTTTTCCAGATTGACGATATCCCCCGACTTTTTATCTGCCAGTATGGTTTCAGATAAGGTGTGGGGAATGATGGAGACAGAAAAGCTTCGGTGCTCAAGCCGCGCTACTGTCAGGCTGATTCCGTCGATGGCGATGGAGCCTTTTTCTATGATATATTTTAGCAGTTGATCACCGCAGTTGATGGTGTACCAGACTGCATTGTCGTCCTTTTGAATCTGGGTAATCGTGCCCGTGCCGTCGATATGTCCGCTGACGATATGTCCGCCGAATCTGCCGCCCGCTGCCATAGCACGCTCCAGATTGACCCGGCTACCTGCGGATAAAGCCCCTAGAGAGGATCGGTTCAGCGTTTCGTGCATGACATCAGCGGAAAAGCTGCTTCCGTTAAAGCTTGTGACAGTTAGGCAGACGCCGTTTACTGCAATGCTGTCACCCAGATGAATGTCAGACAGGATTTTTTTGCAGCCGATGTGTAAAACCGCCGAAGCGGCATTTTTCTGAACAGCTGTCACGGTGCCGCACTCTTCTACAATTCCTGTAAACATGGCAAAACCTCGCTTTCTATGAGTAAATCTTCGCCGATGGCGGTAATCTTCGAATTAGTCAGTTTAACAGCTTCCGAAGGAAATTCGACGCCGTCTCCGGCAACAGGGGAGAGGGCATTTTTTCCTCCGAAAATCTTCGGGGCGATATATGCCTGCAGTCTGTTGACAATGCCGGCATGCAGCGCCGACCAGTTCAGAGCAGCGCCTCCTTCCAAAAGAATGCTATCTATTTTCATGGTGCCCAGAAGCACCATCAAGATTTTCAGGTCGATAGAGCCGGAAGCATCCTTTGGAACCACTAGAATTTTACAACCTTTTTCCAGATAAGGTGCGTGGTACGTAGGATCATTTTCTGCCGTAGCAATCATTGTTTCCACTTCGGAAGCAGTAGTTACAATTTTTGACGTAAGAGGTGTGCGAAGATTGCTGTCACAGATAATGCGAATCGGATTTTTTCCGCTGCCATCAGCCAGTCTGCTGGTCAAGAGTGGATCGTCAGCAAGAACTGTACCAATACCGACCATAATCGCTGTGTACAGATGTCTGCCCTGATGAACCTTTGCACGGGCAGTCTCGCCTGTAATCCACTGGGAATGACCGGCGAAGGTAGCAATTTTCCCGTCCATAGTCATGGCATATTTCAGCGTCACATAAGGAGTGTGACAGGTGATATAGTGGAAAAAGATTGGATTCAGCTGGTCGCATTCTTCGCGAAGGAAATCGGTTGTGACTTTGATTCCGGCAGCTTTCAGGAGCTCGATACTTTTGTCTAAAACCTGCGGATTGGGATCGCGGGAACCGATGATGACATGGGAAATACCGCTTTCAATGATCGCCTCCGTGCAAGGCGGCGTTTTGCCGTAGTGACAGCAGGGCGTCAGGGTCACGTAGATAGACGCACCTTTTGGGTCATTTCCACGACTTCTGCAGTCTGCAAGAGCGTTGCGCTCAGCATGAAGCTGTCCGTACTTTTCGTGAAAACCCTGTCCGATAATCTTGTCATTCTTTACGATAACTGCGCCGACCAGCGGGTTAGGGGCGGTATAACCGGCGCCCTTTTTCGCAAGATTGATGGCAAGCCTCATATATTTTTTGTCCATAGGAGGTATTCCTTTCCACAAAGCAAATGCATGAAAGAGCATGGAGACTAGCTGTTAGTACTTATTTCGGTTTTTTTCAAAAAAGGTACTAAAACTTTTAATCTGTGCAGCCTATTATATGGAAATTAAAGAATAAAATCTCATATAATGGAAAATTTGTGCGCAAATAAAGGCGTGATGAACCAAAACTGATGTAAAATTTTGATTGACAGCCGTGAAAGCCTCTGGGTTAGCATCGAATAACTGTTGATTTTTAGTACCTTTTCGTAAAAAATCGTCGAAAAGTACGAAAACAAAGTTTCATGCGGTTGCTATGTTTCTTTCTAAATAAAAAGTCCTGAATCGACATGGATTCAGGACTTTAGTTTGCAAAATATGCTTCGCCTATAAAAAACTCTGGAACTAAAAATTCCAGAGCATCATAAAACGAAACAAGAAATATCTTCTTCCATCCAGACTGTACTGTCGGTTCCGGAATCACACCGGATCAGCGCGGGAAGCGCTCGCGGACTATACCGCCGGTCGGGAATTACACCCTGCCCTGAAGATTCAATATGAACTTTTCAATATGGTCATTTTATACCTGTCAGATAGTTTTGTCAAGAACTATAGGAAATTTTGCTGTAGAAGTTACTATAGTGTGAGAAACTTAACCTAAACTGCGATTTTTAAAAAAAGATGTATAAAGTTTATAGTTAGCGATTTCATACTTCTTGTATTTCTTGCAAGATGATGGATAAATCTTAAAGAAAATTTGCATATAATGCAAGTTTTTTCTTCAAGAAATAATTATAAGTTCGCATCGTGATGAACATTAAGAATATTTTCCAAGATTTTTATACATTTTTTATATGTTTTCTGATTCTCGGTTAAGATTCAAAAATTTTTTTATACACTTTTTTCAAGAATGAATCGTTTTAAGTTAAAGCATTCTCTGTTTGGTGTATACCAATTTTTTCGCCATACTTGACCCGAGTTTCAAATCCTGCTGATGTATTGGCTAAAATATCCGGGTCGATGATGGCGCTTCCTGCTGGAAGGCAAAGGATAATAGTAGAACCGCCGAATTCAAAGCGTCCTTTTTCCGTGCCGCGCACGACTGTACAGTTTTCTTCGTAGTTGCAGATTTTTCCAACCATCAAAGCGCCGACCTCCATCATCAGCATGGTGCCAAAGACCGCACTTTCCAGATAGCAGTAGGAGCGTGTGTTTTCTTTGTAAATGGGAAAATAATCGTTTGCGATGGGGTTGACTGTGTGAAAGACACCGGGAATTTTATGGATTTTGCTCAGAATTCCGCTGTCTGGGTAGCAGTACCGGTGATAATCTTTAACCGTAAGGCGAAAAAGCAGCAGTTGACCTCCTTCATATGTTTTGGCAGCATCTTCATCGCGGAGCAGACTTTTCATCGTATATTCTGTATTCTTAATTGTAAACCGGCTGTCTGATGTGATGGGATAAACGGTAAGTCTGCTGTCACAAGGTGCGATAAGATGCGTTTCCGTTAGGTCAATAGGACGGCATTCTGGTTTAATTTTTCTGGTGAAAAAATCGTTATAGGAACAAAATTTACGAGATTCGTACTGAGTCATGTCGATTTGATTTTTACGAATAAATGGCTCGATTGCAATACGAGAGATTTTGCGGGACAGGAAAAAACCTCCAAATTTTGAAATTTGGGGGGGTATCAAAAAACGCAAAAGGAAGCGCCCGCAGGCGCTACTGTAAAGTTTTTCTAGAAGTTTGTCCTGACCATCGTCGGTGTAGATGATATTTCCTTTTCTGTCTTTGCAGTCCATAATTTCTACCTCGTTACACCAGCGCCGCAGGCAGCAGGTGTTTTGAATAAGCAAAGGTTACAGCGATGGCAGCTGCCACAATGAGAACCAGCAGAGCGAGAACCTTATTGCTAGGCTTTTTCATTTTAAAGTCAGCGATGAACAGAGTACCTGTGCCAAAGAGCATGACGATGAGAATCAAGACAAAAGCTCGGGTGGTTACCACAAAGCGAAGCAGAAAAATTAGCGGCAGAATCACTGCAATAGAAGTAATCGGAAGTCCATGATAAACCTTTTCGTGTTCTTCTTCTGAAAAGAAATTGTTGGTTTCGATTACGTTGAAAAATGCCAGCCTGATGACGCCGCAGATACAGTAAAAGCCGATTGCAAGCATGCCCAGACTGCCGCGAACCCCCAGACAATAGCACAGAAGTCCCGGCAGGGCGCCAAAGGCAACGACATCACAAAGGGAATCCAGCTGAATGCCGAAGAGTTTTTCGTCATCGGTTCTGTCCAATTTGCGTCTGGCAACCTTTCCGTCAAACATATCGAAAAAGCCAGAAAGGGCGAGGCAAAAGACTGCCATTTTGAAGTGCCCTGTGGTGGCAAAAGTCATGCCGATCATAGCTGATAAAAGACTCATATAAGTAAGTATTACTGTGTAGTTATAAAATCCGATCATTTTTTTTCTCTTTTCCCTCTCTAAATACAACAAAATATGCAATAACAGTAAAGACCGCACTGATGAAAAGCTGTGTGTAAAAGCTGATTCCGCGGCTGACAATCATGACAGGAATGGTCAGCACACTGCCGCAAATCGGCAAGAACACCGCCTGAAACAAGTGCTCGCTGATTCCCATACCACCAGGCAGCGGAAGCATGTCGACTGCAACGGAAATCATCGCCTGCAGGGTAACGGCCTCAAGGGCATTAATCCCTGTGATATCAAAGGAACAAAGCACTAGCCATGTGATAAAGAATAAAAAAATTCTCTGCAGGAATGTCAATGCCAAAACGTTGAACAGAATCCTCTTGTGATGTTCAAAATAGCTAGCAGCAGCGCTGTATTTGTCCATACTGCCGGAAAGCTTTGATTCAAAGCTGTGGACTTTTTTTGAGCTGGTAAACCTTTTTAGAAGAAAGAAGCACGCCATAACAATGCGTTTTGCAAGACCGGGTGAAAATACCAGGCATAGCATGCCGCCTACACACAGGACGTTTAGGAAAATCCCAAGCCAAACCCAGTGCATAATTGGATCAAGGCAGGTCATGACGAAAGAGGGTCTTAAAATCAGAACTGCAATTCCGATAATGACCAAAACCAGCTTGTAGGTAATGGTGACAAGTAAAAGCACCAGAGTCGACAGGTGCACAGGCAGTTTGTCCTTTTTCATGAACAAAACCTGAGCAGGCTGTCCGCCAGTGGCAGATGGTGTAACCAGACTGAAGAAGAATCCTACAAAAGAGTAGAGAAAACAGTGATTCAGCTTTGGTTGCTTCCCAAGACTTCTCATCAGATAAAATATAATCACTGATTCGCCGAGAATAAAGCCGATGACCAGCACTACTCCGAGGAGCCAGTAAAGGCTGTGGGCATCTTTCACATAGGACATGATCTTGGAAAAGTCCTGACCGTGAAAGACGTAGTACATGGTAAGGGCAAAACAAACCAGCAGAAATATGCAGTTAAAAATAATTTTTTTCTTATGACTCATTGCAGTAGTCTCCAAATACTTTCATATGTATTTTTGCAAAGAGCCGCTCGGGCAGTTTGTAAGCATTGCAGTGCATGCTCAGCGTAAAACAGCCAAGAGCAACGGTGATGCCGCCGATGACATCGACGATATAGTGCTGCTTGGTAAACTGGGTGGAGATGAAAACCAGAATTGCAAATACCAAAGTTCCATATCGATAAGTCTTTGGAAGCGTACTGCATTTTCGGATTCCCAGATAGCACATCAGGCTTGCCAAACAGTGGATAGACGGAAACAGGTCGTAGGGCATATCCATTGCATAGATGAACGCCATGGCGTTGTCCCAGAATCCGTCACCAGTAATTTCTGGCCTTACATTAGTAGTCGGAATCAGCAGAAAGAACACACCGCAGACGACTCTTGCAAGCATATCGGCAAAGACAAAGCGATACCAAAATTCCTTGCTGTTTTCCCTCGCTGTCAAAGCGTAGCTGATGACCCAGAAAGGAAAGCTGAGTACATAGATTGATACCCAAGCAGGACAAAAGGGCACGCTGCGGTCAAAGCCCGTCGTAAAGTCATAATGGTAAAGATTTGAGCCCAGATGCTGTGTAATAGAGTAGACGAGACAGTTCCATACAAAGCAGCCTATCAATGAAAAAAACGCATAGGCAGGAATCCACTTGTCCATATGCGTCCCGTACCAATTTTGAAATTTCTTCTTCATCTCTTTTTCCCGTTCCCTAATAAAGTTCATCTATTATAGTATATCCTACTAAAGTCTTATTTTCAAGAAAAACGGGAAAAGCTAAGAAAATCTTAAGATTTTATCAAAATTTTTCAAGTTCTGTCGAAACTGATTTACGACCGGAAGATAATCATATCCTCGCCGATTTTCACGATGGACTCCCAGGGAAGCTGCATGGTGTCATGTCCTGCGGTGAAGCGGCTTTTAGACACAAAGTTGGGCACAAGCAGCGCTCTGATTTTTCCTGTCTGCTCGTCAAAGAGAATTTCTGCATCCCAGAAAGAGCCGTGACGGCTGCCTTTGGAAAGGTCGATGACCTCTTTATCTCCGATTTCACTTAATAGCATAAATTACACATCCTTTGCAGATAATATATTTAAATTTTACGACGAAAGGGTGAAAAATATGAGTGAAGAAAAAGAAAAACAGGAAGAAAAAAAAGAAACCAGCGATTTGATTAAGGAGCTGGGTATTTTAACGACAGGAACAAATTTCCAGTCAGACTATCAGTATATCAATATTATCGGCAGCATTGAAGGGCATACCACGCTGCCAAGCGATAACAAGACTACCAAGTATGAACATCTGATTCCGCAGCTTGTGGTAGTGGAGGAAAATCCAGATATTAAGGGGCTTCTGCTGATTTTAAATACTGTCGGAGGCGATGTGGAAGCAGGGCTTGCCCTTGCGGAGCTGATTGCGTCTTTATCAAAGCCAACTGTGACATTAGTCATCGGAGGTGGTCACAGCATCGGTATTCCTCTTGCCGTTTCTGCGGATTATTCCTTTGTAGCTGAGACTGCGACTATGACCATGCACCCCATTAGAACCAGCGGCACACTGATTACAGCGGACGCAACATTTGAGTATATGCGAAAGACGCAGGAACGAGTGGTAGATTTTATTGTCAAACATTCTCATGCATCAAAGGCAGATGTAGAAGAAAAGATGAATCAGACAGGAAATATGTCCAACGATGTGGGCACGGTACTATTCGGCTCTGACGCTGTAAAAATGGGGCTGATTGACGAAATCGGCGGGCTCAGCTGCGCACTGAAAAAACTGAAAGAATTAGCAAATAAGTAAAATTATAGGAAAAAATGGTTGACAGTTATTTACAAAAATGATACTATATCCCTACCGAAAGGAGGGAGTGTATGGAAATTATAAAAGTGGGTATTGCTTTGGAGGATCATGCCTTTGCGCAGGCTCTTTCCATTGTCCTTGCCAGAGAGGACAGCTGCATGCGCTTTTATCTTTTAGGCAGTATAGCCGAAGGTGACTTTTGTGATTTGATTCTGACGGAGAAGCCTTCAGGTGATAAACGGGTCATTGAACTTGTCCGCGATATGGCGGCTGTACAGTATACGGGTGAGCCGCCTTACCGGCTATATCGCTATATGGAAAGTCAGAATTTGATGAACAGTCTTCTTTTTATTTACTTTAAGGTAACAGGTAAAGTTGTTGAAACCAAAGGTGACAGCAACTGCAGACTGCTGGTATTTCTCGGAGAAAGCGGCGGCTGCGGCACCACATCGTCAGCCATTGCTACAGCCTGTATGCTGCACAGAATTTATGGCAGCAGATCTTTGTACCTAAATCTCTGCCCCATCGACGATTCCAGAAAATATTTGTCTGAGGATGGGGAGGAGAGTTTGATGAAGCTGCTTTATTATCTGGATCAGGAGAAAGAGTTTCCTATCAGCGCATTTATTACAGAAAGGGAAGAGTTGGATTTTGTAAACACGGGCGTGATTAATTCCTACTTCAGCGAAATGAAGCCGTTTCTCATGCGCCGCTTTCTGAACAAGATTGATCAGCTTGGGAAATATGATTTTCTCATCGTGGATATGGGCAATCACCTGAGCCGAGAGAATCGGAAGATGCTGGGCTATGCCGACTGTACCGTTATGCTGTGCGATAGTCAGCGAGTTCGTCCTGGGAAATATAGGCAGAGGATTGCCCGGGAAATATTTAAGCGAATTGATCAGGGCAGGCTTTTACGGGTGGAGAATTTTGCAGATGATATGGTTTGCGAACAAGAGCCTCAGACCCTTTATATCGCGGCTCAGAGGGATACTGATTTGCGTCTTGAGAAGAATTACGGCATGGAAATCGGTATTCTTGCTCGGGAAATTATGGAAGGAGGAGGTCATGGAGAGGGAAAGAGCTATGTACCTGGAGGAGAAGACTGCCAGGGTGCGTGAGAAAATTCTCGCGGCAGAAGAGAATTTAAGCAGGCAGCAGGCTATGGAAATCATAGAAGATGTGGTCTTTGCTGACGCAGAGGAAATAGAACTTTCAGAACTTCACGCTGTCATCAGAACCCTTTATGCGAGGACCAGAAGCAAGCTGGGGATTTTGGAAGAGTACATAGAAGATGCGTCAATCAATGAGATTATGATTAATGGAAAGGATCGATTCTTTTTGGAAACCGGCGGAGATATGGTTTGTACCGATGAGCATTTTGATTCTACGGAGGAGCTGGAGGAAATCATCAGAAATATTGCGGCGGGTGTGCATCGGGAAATCAATGAAATGCACCCGATTTTGGACGCGAGGTTGCCCGGCGGCAGCAGAGTCAATGCAGTCTATAAAAATGTCGCGGCAGGAGGCCCTGTTCTCACCATCAGAAAATTTGCCAGAGAGAGAATTACCATGGAACAGATGGTAAAAAGCGGCACTTTGACTGCAGAATGCGCGGAATATCTGAAAACACTGGTTGCCTGCGGCTATAACATCTTCGTCAGCGGGGGAACTTCTTCAGGAAAGACAACATTTCTCAACGCCTTGTCCGATTTTATTCCGGTACAGGAGCGGGTCATCGTCATTGAGGATTCCACGGAACTAGCCATGAATCACATCGCGAATCTGGTGCAGATGGAATGCCGCAATGCCAATGCTTTAGGTCAGGGTATGATTTCTATGGACATGCTGATTAAGACCAGTCTGCGAATGAGACCCGATCGGATTATCGTAGGAGAAGTCAGAGGCAAGGAAGTGGCGGACATGATGAATGCCATGAACACAGGGCATGACGGCTGTCTGGCTACAGGTCACGGCAATTCGGTTTCCGGCATGCTGCGAAGGCTTGAATCCATGTATTTGATGGGTGTGCAGATTCCCATAGATGCTATCAGAGCGCAGATTGTGGAAGGCATAGACATTATGATTCACTTGGGAAGGCTTCCAGGCGGCGACAGGAGGGTGCTTGAGGTGCAGGAACTGGTGGATTTTGAGCATGGCAAATATGTTTTAAACCCACTCTTTTTACTAAGCGATAAAAGGCAGCTTAGTGCTACTGGAAATCCTCTTGTCAGTCAGTCCAAGCTGCGTCTTAGAGGCAGGACTTTATGATTTACGACTACAAAATTTATCAGGCAACCTCAAGGGAAAAAGTGGCAGTAGCCTTAGGCTTTGCATTCGCATGGATTTTCTGCGGTTATATATTTTATGGAACCTTACTGTGGGGCATTTTATTTCCTTTTTTCTATCCCAAATTGCTGTCTGTTTACTGCGGGTATCAGGCGGCGCGCAGAAAGAAACAGCTTTTAGGGCAGTTTCGGGATTTGCTGTTCAGTTTGTCATCTTCCTTTGCTGCGGGCAGACACATGGAAGAGGCGATTGAAGAAGCAGTTTCTAATCTTTCGGAAATTTATGGAGAACAGGCTCTGATTGTTTGTGAGCTGCTCTATATGCTGAGAAAGATGAAGGAAACTGGGGCAACAGATATTTCTGTCTGGGAGGACTTTGCTTCTCGCAGCGGAATTTCGGATATCGAGGACTTTACGCAGGTTTTTCGTGCGGTCAGAGAGACGGGCGGGAATCTGGTTCTTGCAGTCAACAGGGCGGCTGCTGTTATCGGTGACAAAATTGCTATAGAAACAGAGATTAAAACTATGATATCTCAGAAAAAGCTGGAAGGCCGACTGATTACAGCAATGCCGATTTTTATCGTATTGTTTCTGCAGCTGACTTCGCCCGATTATCTGGCAGTGATGTATGAGTCCTTGGCGGGCAAAATTTTGATGAGTCTGGCGCTTCTTGCGACGGTGTTAGCTTACGTGATGATAGAAAGGATTACAGCCATTGAAGTATAGAGAAAAGATAGAGAAACTGCCTATTGCTGTCTTTTGCATAGAAAATAGAAAGCTTGTGGTACTGTTATTTTCAGCAGTCGTTTTTCTTCTGACTTTTCAGGTGATTATCGAAGTAAGACAAGCAGGATATTATGTGACTGGGAAAAACGGTCAGCTGACGGCGCTCCGCATTTCTGACAGACAGAGCGGACAGTCTGTGCCTGTTGTCATCGAAGGAGAAAAGGACGGTGTGCGTACAAGGATTGAGGTGCTTTTATCTTTTACGGATGAAAAGCCTGCTGCAAAGGCGACGCAGAAGAAAACATCTAAGGAGGAGGGTCTAAAATCGGAGCTTCAGGCGCTTTCAGAAAAACTGGAAGAGGAAGAGGGAGAACTCATTGCGCTGCCTGCAAAACTTGACGATGGAACGAGAATCATCTGGTCGAAAAACCGAAGTCCTCAATTTCTGCTCAGTCTGCTGCTCTTTCCGCTGGCATTATTTGCTCTTTACCGAAATCAGAAGGAGAAGGAAAAGGCTGCGCAAAAGCGTATAACCGACGGTATTCGAAGGGAATTGCCTGGTTTTAATAATCAGCTTTTACTGCTTTTAAACAGCGGGTTGATTTTTAATGATGCGTTTGCAAGGATTGCAGACGGGTATGCGGCAGGACAGCGGGAAAGTCCGATGGGAGATCTAATTTGCCGAATTAAGGCTGCATCTTTAGAAACGGGAAGCAGTTTAGTTACTGTCATGGGACAGTTTGGAAAGAAGCTGCAAGTCAGAGAGTTCTCACGTATGATTAACATCATTACAGACAATCAGTTTAAGGGTGTGGACCTGTCGGACAAGCTGGAAAGCGAGCGAGATTTGCTCTGGGAGCAGAGAAAAAAGCTGGCAGAGGAGCGCGGCAGAGCAGCGGAAACCAAAATGGCATTTCCTCTGGCGATTCTGTTGCTAGTGCTGATTCTGATTACAGCAGCGCCTGCAATGCTGCAGATGTAATAAAGTTAAAAAGAAAGAAAATGAAGGAAGGAGTGTACATATAATGAGAGTATTAAAAAACAAAAAAGGAATGGAACTGGTACAGGTGGCGATTTTAATTGCGCTTGCTGTGGCGCTGGGACTAATTTTTAAGACGGAGATTACCACCTTTGTCAATAATACCTTTAAAGGACTCAACGGATGATGAGAAGCAGGCGGGGCAGTGATATGGTAGAGGCTACCATAGTGATTCCGCTGCTGATTCTGGTGATTTGCAGTCTCATTTTGCTGATTGTTTACTACTATGCCTGCCTCGACTGCCAGCTGAATCTTCACGAGAGATTGCAAGAAGAAGCTGCTGAAAGCCGTGCTGTATATAAAAAGCTGGAGGATAGGGACTCAGTATCGAAACAGCTGAGAGGCGTGAGCAGTATTGTGATGAAAAATGATATTTTTGGCAGGATTTACGCAGTATATCCTTCGCAGATCATCAGATTGGGGGAGGCGGCAGGTATTGATGTTCAGCAATAAAAGAGGCTCAGTTACAGTTTTTATCTGTGTGTTTTTTGTATCTCTGGTCATGATGATCTTTACCTTTACGGGGGTATCCAAGGAGAAAGCGGTAGCAGGAAGTACCAAGGCGCTTTGCAGCCTTTGGGCGGATTCAGTGCTGGCGGAGTACGATTTGAACCTGCAGAAGAGATACCAAATTTTTGGGTTTTATGGCTATCCAGCGGAGATAAAGGAGAAACTTACTTTCTATGCAAAGGATTCTTTTGACCGAAAAAAATACATAGACTATCAGATCAAAAACTGCAGTTTGTACGACTACTGTCTAATCAATACAGGTGTGATGGAGAAGCAGCTTGAAGCGGCGGGAAAGCTGGCTTTTACGGAGAAGTTTCAAAAGCCTGAGAAAACGATTACACCGGTTCTCGGTTATACGGGACCTGCGGCTGCGTCAGTCATCTTTGATGATTTACCTTCAGAAGGATCCAAAAAAGGATACTCACTTTCAGCGGTGAAAAATCTTTTAGAAGGGGCTTCATCTATCGGAACGGCGCTGGAAAAGACTGGAAAAAACTGGTGGATTAATCAGTATATTTTCGCCTATTTTAAAGATGCTTCTGACGACAAAGACCTAGGGGAGACCTATTTTTCCGGGGAAATCGAATACATCATCTGCGGGAAGAAGAGTGACAGCGCAAACAAAAGCACATTAAAGAGAAGAATTGTGGCGCTTCGAGAGATGATGAATCTTGCCTATCTGCTCAAAGACCCTGTAAAGAGCAATGAGGCTCTTTTGGCAGCGGAGATTTTGACGCCGGGTCCGGCGGCGTTGGTGACACAAAAAGCCTTGCTTTCAGCTTGGGCGCTTGCGGAAAGTTATAACGATTATCAGCTGCTAATCCATGGGAAGAGAGTGCCGGTAGTAAAGTCGGAGCAGACCTTCGCAGTAGACATTAAGTCTGTGATTGAAAATCAGTCAGAGGGTTATATCGATACTGGCTCAGATGTGGGCGAGACCTATGCAGACTACCTGCGATTATTTACCTACACCATGGATTCACAGGTAAGAATGCTTCGGGTGATGGACTTGATTCAGATAAATATGAGACGGTTTTATTACGAAGGATTTCTCCTTCGGGAGTACAACGCAGGACTATCCTTTGTGATGACAGTCAATGGAAAGGATTATGAAACAGAGAGGTCTTATGAGAGAGAGGAAAAGAAGTAGGAATTTACGCCGAGGCAGTTACATCGTGGAAGCAGCCATCGTCATGCCAATTTTTATTGCAGCGACAGTAGCACTGATGTCCCTGGTGCCGATCTTTGCGTCTTGTGAAAATCTGGTATTTTCTGCAGCAGATGAAATGCGCATGGAATCTGTAAAGACCATTTTTCGCAAAAATCCCGCCGCGCTGCCGATTCTGATAAAAAGCAGAAGCAGCGAGGAAAATCTCAGAATGGATTCCTGTCAGGTAGTATTTTACAGATATTTGTACAAAGAAGCCGGTATAGAGGATTTGCTGCACCTTGATTTGCGTGCCACTTTTTCAGAGAACAGTCCGGCAGGAGTTTTTGACTCGATTCGTTTTGACTGCAGTCTTACGGCGAGAGCCTTTACCGGAAAACTGCACAAAAAGCCGCCGGATGCAGGTGCCGAAAATGATGACACAATCGTATATATTTTTCCCGAGTGGGGCATGAAATACCACGGAAAGCACTGCACCTACATCAAAGCAAACTGCAAGATGGTGTATCTGTCGCAGGATACAAAAAAAGGGTATACGCCATGTTCATTATGTAATGCCAGTTTTGCCCAAATCGGCAGCCCGGTATTCTGTTTTACGGAAAATGGCAGAGTATATCATCTGGCGGATTGCAGGATTGTATCGCGGTACTACGTGGAAATTGAGAAAGGAAAGGCAGTGCAGCAGGGGTACACACCTTGTTCTAAATGTGGAGGTAAGTAAAATGAATAGCTATTTGACAGCGCAATATGCCAAAGAGGAAATTCCAGATTACATCGTGGAGCTTTTATCCTTAGGTCTTTGTGACCTCTTTCTGCCAGCTGGCTTTGTGGAAGAGGACGGCACTTTGACCTGCATGTATAAAACCGAAGGCTTTAGACCGCTCAGCTCTGTTTTAGAGCTGTCTACTGAGGAAATCTTTTCTGTGGCAATCAGTCTCCTTCACGGTGTCTATCAGTGCGAAAAACATGGTATTTTTTCCGAGAATTTTGCGGTAAATGTGGACTGTATCTTTGTGGACAAAGGGTTCGACCGAATCAAGATGATTTACCGAAAAGAAGTCGGCGCAGGTACGGATTTTTCAAAGAAGCTGGCGGCTCTTATGAGGATGCTTCGAGAAAAAGGTGCCCCCTCTGGGGAAGGTTATATCGACAGTGCGGCAGAGTTTCTGGCATCCGACGAGTACGGTTACAAAGCGCAGTTGCATCATCTGGAAAATTTGCGCAGAGAAGTATATCTGTGCGGCATACAGTAGGACCACAGCACAGTAAAAGCCTGTCTGGCATTGCACCAGGCAGGCTTTTTACATTATACAGCCGCAGAAGAACGCACTTTTTAGTGGTGTCAATGTACCAAAAAAAATATGGTACATGTACCACTTTAGGAAAAACCAATTGGAGTTTTTAGAGATTATTGTTTTTTCCAAGAAAAAGTTTTAGGATCAGACGCAATATGCTGGGATTAAGCGCAAAGTACATGCAAGACATTGCAAAGCTTGGTGTTTCTCATTTTATCAATCAGATTGTTATGATGCTTGTTAATATTGTGATGAATAATACATTAACGCATTACGGTGCGCTTTCTGTTTATGGAGAAGATATTCCGTTGGCAGTATCCGGGGTTGTAATAAAACTTAATAGTATTATAGTTGCTTTTACTGTCGGGCTGGCGCATGGCTGTACGCCGATTTTCAGCTTTAATTAGGTCTTAATGGAGTTCTATACGCGGGGCCTCTTGCTGCTGGATTGGCTTGCGTGTTGGCGCTGTCTTTGGTTCTCTATAATTGGAATTAAATATAGGAACATACAGTATTAAATTTTCTTTGCGCATCTGATTGATTTCTTCAAAAAGGAGATGTCTACTTTTTCCTTTGCCGCATATGATGTAATAATCATATCCACGAGGAGGCAGGAAAAAGTGAATAAGAGAAAAATCAGAAGATACCATCGTCAAAGAAAAAATTCAGGGGTGAATCTTTTAGGAATTGTTGGTATAATGTTAGTGGCAGTTGTTTGCGGATATATGACGGCAAGGTTTATTATTGCACCACTTTTAGGCTATGATACGGAGGTTTTGAAACTGGATTTTCCGTCCAATCTGCTAGATGTCTTTCACAGCGACGATGAGAAAGATGGCAGCGAAGAGAGCAGCGATGAAGGTGAAGAACAGAAAGACAAAAATGATGCAGAAAAAGCTGACGCAGAGGGCGAATACACATTGCAGTATGGTGTTTTCAGCAGCAAGTCGGGTGCCGAGGAACTGGCAGGAAAATTGAAAACTGAAGACATCGATACGGAGATTATGGAATCGGACGGTCAGTTTAAGGTCATCAGCTCTGAGAGGGGGACAAAGAAAGAGGCCCTGGCTCTTTTGAAGGATACTGAATCGTCCTATGCGAAGGGGATTTTTATTACCCAGCTGTCATGATGAATTTGATAAGAGCAAACAGCCAATCCAACCACTTGAAAGGAATACTATGATACCATTATCGACTCGAATGAGACCGGACAAATTGCAGGATTTTGTAGGACAAGAACACTTTCTGTATCCGGGCTCACTTCTTTACAATGCAATAAAAAATAAAACCTTTGATTCGGCGATTTTCCATGGACCGTCGGGAACGGGTAAGACTACACTGGCTAGAATTATCGCAAATGAAATGGACAGCAGCTTTACAGAAATCAATGCGTCGACCACAGGAACAAAGGAACTGAAAGAACTGATTGAAGGCGCAAGACTGCGTTTTTTTGGACTGGAGAAACGGACAACTTACGTGTACATCGACGAGTTTCACAGGTGGAATAAGCTGCAGCAGGACTCTCTTTTGAAAGCGCTGGAAGACGGTGTGCTTAAATTTATCGGCAGCACTACGGAGAATCCATATTTTGCTATCAACAATGCAGTACTCAGCAGGGTGCGCAATGTCTATGAGTTTAAGCGTCTTGAGGCGCCGCAAATTAAGAAAATGCTGCTGCGGGCGCTGACTGATACGGAAAAAGGCTTTGGAAATCTGCATATTCAGTATGACGAAGAAGCCCTGGATATTCTGGCAGATTTGGCAGGAGGAGACGGCAGAGTTTCTTTGGATACGCTGGGCTTTATTGTGGACAATCTGGATTTGTCCAAGAAAATCACTAAGGAAATGGTGGCGGAAGCCATGCAGAGAAAGATTGGCTTTTACAGTAAAGGTGATGACCGGTACAATCTGCTTTCAGCGCTGCAAAAGTCTATCAGAGGCAGCGATCCGGATGCGGCAATTCACTATTTTGCAAGATTGGTTGACGGTGGTGCAGATATTCAGATGATCGGAAGGCGGTTGCTTGTCATCGCCAGTGAAGATATCGGCATGGCGTATCCTTCGGCTATATCCATCGTCACTTCCTGCATGCAGGCGGCGCTGATGGTGGGCTATCCGGAAGCGGCTATCAATCTGGCGCAGGCAGTGATTATGCTTGCCTCAGCGCCGAAATCGAATGCTGCCAGCATGGCGTATTTTGATGCTATAGCAGATATCAGAAGCAGAAATATTGACGACGTGCCCCTTCATTTGCAGGACAGTCATTATCAGGGGGCAAAGGATAAGGGAATTGGGAAGGATTATCTTTACCCTCACAACTTTGGAGGATACGTGCAGCAGCAGTACCTGCCGGATAATTTGTATGCGGAAGGGGTTAAATACTACAGACCGACAGCGAACGGCTCGGAAGCCTCTTTTAAGAAATTTTTAGAAGGACTGGAAGAAAAATATGGCAGAAATCATAAGGGCTGAACACTCCGGCTTTTGTTTCGGCGTGCGGCAAGCCATTGAAAAAACAGAAGAACAGATTCATCTCAATGAGAAAATAGAGAAAAAAAGACAGATTTATACCTGTGGACCTTTGATCCATAATCGTTTTGTGACAGAGGATTTAAAGGCGAGAGGGGTAGGCATCATAGAAAGTCCAGAAGAAGCAGAACCGGGCGATATCGTCATCGTTCGCTCCCACGGCGAGACCAAGGCATTTTTTGACGAATCCAAAAGGAGAGAACTGACTGTCGTCAATGCCACTTGCCCTTTTGTGGAAAAAATTCATCAGCTGGTTCACGGTGCATGGCAGGAGGGAAAAAACATTGTCATCGTTGGCGATAAACATCACCCGGAGGTCATCGGAATTAACGGCTGGTGCGCAGGGCAGGGAATTATCGTGGGAAGCAGGGAGGAAGCAGAGGCAGTGACATGTGAAAAAGTTTTTCTTGTCTGCCAGACTACCATTCAAAAAAAACTGCTGGATGACATCATTGAGGTCTTTGAAGAGAAACATATTCTTACAGAAATTTACAATACTATCTGTAATGCGACAAAAGAACGACAAGAATCCTGTAAAAATTTGGCAGAAAAAGTCGACGCTATGGTTATCATTGGAGGCAAAAATAGCTCCAATACGGGAAAGTTATACGAAATTTCCAAAAAAAAGTGCAAAAATTCCTTTTTTATTGAAAATATTCGAGATTTACCATTGAAACAATTGCGAAAATGTAATAGAATAGGAGTTGCAGCAGGCGCATCAACACCTGAATGCGTAATTAAGGAGGTTATTGCTAACATGAGTGAAATGATCACTAACGAAAAAATTTCAATGGAAGATTTCATGGATGAAATCGACGCGTCTTTAAGACTACCACGCACTGGCGAAATCGTTGACGGTAAAGTACATCAGGTAACTGAAAAAGAAGTTATCGTAAACATGGGATGTAAAAAGGACGGAATTCTTCCTGTGGAAGAAGTAACATTAGAGGAAGGACAGAAGCTGACAGATTTATTTAAAGAAGGCGATGAAATCCAGGCTAAGGTTGTCAAAACTGATGACGGCGACGGTGGAATCTTACTTTCAAAGAAAAAGCTTGAGATAAATGAGCACTGGAATGAGATTAACGAAGCTCTTGAAAATAAATCAATTATTTCTGTAAAAGTCGTAAGACAGGTTAACGGCGGTGTAATCGCTGCTTACAAGGAAGTTACCGGATTCATTCCGCTTTCCCAGCTTTCCGATAAGTTTGTAGAAAACGCAGATGAATTTATTGGACAGACTATGGATGTAAGAGTAAGCAGAGTTGACCAGAAGAGAGGCAGAGTTGTATTCTCCCGCAAGATAGTTCTTACAGAAGAGAAACAACAGAAGATTGCTGCAATCTGGGAAGGATTGCACGTTGATGATATCGTAGAAGGTACTGTGATGAGATTTACCGATTACGGTGCATTCATCGATTTGGGCGGAATCGACGGACTGCTTCACATCTCCGAAATTTCCTGGGGCAAGCTGAAACATCCGCAGGAAGTTCTGCAGATTGGCGATACTGTTAAGGTAAAGATTCTGGCTATGAACGAAGAAAAAGGAAAGATTTCCTTAGGTTTGAAGCAGACTGTTCCTGAACCATGGTCCGTAATTGACGAGACCTATCAGATTGGACAGGTTGTTTCCGGAAAAGTTGTACAGATTAAGGAATACGGTGCATTCATCGAATTAGAGCCGGGTCTTGATGGACTGGTACATATTTCTGAAGTTGCGCACAAGAGAGTGACTAACATTGCTGACGAACTTTCTATCGGTCAGGATGTTAACGCAAAGATTCTGGAAATTGATAAAGAAAGAAAGAGAATCAGCCTGAGCATCAAGGAAACTTTAGATGCTGAAGAAACTATTTCTGAAGAGGAATAATCGAGCAGGTTTATTTGTGAGGGATTCCCGAAGCTTTAAAAGCTTTTGGAACCCCTCATTTTTCTTTTGGAAAAGGATACACCAGATGAATTTCGTTGACACCGGAAATACCGCTTACAGGTTCTTTGTGGTGCAGCGCTTTGTAACCGTGGCGAGGATGAACGAAGATGGAATCCTTTTCGGGATTGCGGTGGCTGATGGCAGAAATCACTGCGTCCAGCATCTCCGGCGGATAAGGCGTTTTTGCATGGGAGGCGAGGATTCTGCGGATAGGAAATTTGTCTTTCAGAAGCTGTAGACGACCAGAAAGTTCCTCCGGCGGCGCACTGTGGTCAAACATCATCCAAAGGCTTTTATCTATCGTATCGCCTGCCACCAGCGTGCCGCTTTCGTGGTCGAAGACGGAAAGTGAGCCGAGGGAATGTCCAGGCAGCAGAAAGGTTTCTAAGATGCGGCTACCCAGATCAAAAATGTGTCCATCTGCAGCGCAGCTGAATGGAACCTGCTTATAGGTCAGATAAAATTCGCGATTGAAATTTTTAGGAAACGGATATTTTATTTTGCCTGCGGAATAACGTTTTTCTAAAAATGCAAGCATGCTGACTTTGTCATGCTGATATAGATCGTAGACAGAAAGTTCGGCAGGATGAATCAATGCGGTTTCAGAGAAGCGAAAATTGCCGCCGGTGTGATCCAGATGTCCGTGGGTGTTGAGGAGGATAAGGGGCAGATTGGTGATTGTACGCAGAAAGGCAGGCAGATCCTCAAATCCATAGCCTGTGTCGATGAGCAGCGCAGCGTCGGTGCCTGTGATAAGGGTACAGCAGACATTGCTGTTTTCGTAAATATGATAAATGCCGGTCGAAATGTGACTGACAGAAAAATATGAATCCATGAAGCAGCCTCCTTTTCTTAAAACTATTTTATCACATTGCACATATATTTTCTATATCGGATAAAACTTCAAGATTTTCCCTGTGTTGAAAAGATTGTATATCCGGCTATAATTTAGTATAATATAAACAACCAGCTTTTTTTGCTTCTGTTGAAAAGGGCGTAAGGCGCCTTTCTCAACGGAAGAACGTATGGAGGATTTGACAGATGGAAAAGGAACTTTTAAACAGACTTCATGAGGAAGACAACCATGAAGAGATTATAAAGATACTGGAAAGTGAAGGCGCTGAACACGATTACGATACAATTTGCTATCTGGCGCGAGCCTATAATAACCGCGGCGAGGAAGGCGACTACGATAAGGCTGCCGATCTACTGCAGATGGTCTACGATATGGGAAAGGACGATCCGCTCTGGCATTACAGACTGGGTTATGCATATTTTTTCAGCGGCAGATACGAAGATGCACTGATGTGCTTTGAAGAATCTCTGCATCTGGATCCTTCTGATGAGGATGTAGATTTTTTCATTACGGAGTGCAAGGAGCAGATTTTAAGGCGCAACGGACTCTTTGATGAGGAACTGAATCCGGAAGTATACAGCAGTGAAGAAGAGGAAATTATAGAAACGTACATAGAAGAAACTTTTGGGGAATTTGAAAGCGTGTTTCATGAGCTGGTTTCACCGGATATTCACGTGGATATCTGTGTGATTCCACCTACAGAGGAACGTAATTTTTATACACTGGTGACCATGGGAATGGGAGCGCATCGCATGAATGTGCCGGAGGATCTTTCCGAGTATAAGCTGCAGAGAGCGGAACTTGTCATTTGCCTTCCGCCTTACTGGGACCTTGAGAGTGAGAAGGAAGAGTGGTACTGGCCGATCAGACTGCTCAAAGTTCTTGCCAGATTGCCGATACAGGAAGATGCCTGGCTGGGATGGGGGCATACCATCGATAATGGAGAAGGCTTTGATGAAAGCACGCAGCTCTGTGGCAGTATGCTGATTACACCGGTTATCTTCGATGAAGAGGAGTACATTTGTCCTCTGACAGAGGGAGAGGAAGTTAATTTTTACCAGATTATTCCACTTTACAGGGAAGAAATGGATTTCAAAATGCAGCACGGCGCTGACGATCTTTTAAAACAACTGGATGGCAGAGTTTTAGTTGTAGATCCGAAACGACAGAAGTTTTCACCGGAAAAACTGCTTAGCTGATTGAACTGAAATAGTTTCCGAATAATACCTTTCATATTTTTTGAAGAACATCAGATAATAACCTTAGAAAAAAGAAAGGAGTTTCAACATGAAAAAGACCAGATTTTTTCTAATGGCTTTATTACTGGTGACTGTTCTAGTCTTTACCAGCTGCGGAAGTGACGACAATAATGACAACGTTTCTGACAACCCGACTAACAATATGGAACAGGATGTCAAAGACGGTGCCGATGACGTTAAAGATGACGTTGAGGATTTAGGCGATGATATGAAAGATGGCGCATCCGATGCGGTAGATGATGTTGAAGACGCTTTAGATCCTGACGGCGGCGATAAAGCAAGAACAGACGGCAGAGACGGCAGCGGCGACAACGATGCAAAGACAGCCGAGTAATAACCAAAGGAATTTCGCCTGAAAAGGTGAAGGGCAAAGCGCAGGGAAATTCCCTGCGTTTTGAATTTGTTCTGGTAATGAGAAGAGTTTTCATATACAATAGAACCATGAGAAAAAGAAGAAAGAAACAGTTTTATACACCGGGGACTGAGAAACTGACCGGTGTACTGGAAAAAACAAAATCGGGATTTGGATTTGTCCGTCAGGAAGAGGGCGGAGATATTTTTGTTGGCAGAAGCAATATGTACGGCGCCATGCACGGCGATACTGTTTCTGTTGATTTGCTGCCGGAACAGTTTAGAACCAGAAGCAGAGAAGGCATTGTAGACAAAATTTTAGAGAGAGGCAATACAGAAGTTGTAGGAACTTTTCAAAAGAATAAGCGATTTGGATTCGTGGTTTCTGATGATAAGAGAAATAATGATGACGTTTTTGTAAAGAAATCGGATTTTCGAGGTGCACAGAATGGAGATAAGGTAGTTGCAAAGATTACTAAGTATCCTGAGAAAAATGTCAGTGCAGAAGGAAAAATCACTGAGATTATTTCACGCTTTGGAGAGACAGGCGGCGAAATCAAAGCGCTGATTCGAGCAAGCGGTCTCTATGAGACTTTTCCAAGCAGGGTCAATGCAGAGGCAAAGGCAAAGTCCAGGGAGGAGATTACTGCAGAGGAAATTAGAAGAAGACGGGATCTGCGGGATAAAACGATTATTACCATAGACGGTGCGTCGGCAAAGGATTTGGACGATGGTGTTTCTATAGAGATCACTGACGGCGGCAATTATCTTTTAGGCGTCCATATCGCTGATGTCAGTCACTACGTGGCGGCGGACGGTCATCTTGATCGGGAGGCATTAAAACGGGGCAACAGTGTGTACCTTTTAAGCAGAGTAGTTCCCATGCTGCCTAAGGTGCTTTCCAATGGAATCTGCAGTCTGAATCAGGGTGAAGATAGGCTGACCCTGACCTGTCAGATGGAAATTGATGAGAGCGGCAGCGTAGTGCACTATGAGATATTTGAAAGCATTATTTGTTCCAAGGCGAGAATGGTCTACGATGATGTTTCGGATATTTTGGAGCATGAAGATGAGGCGTTGATTAAAAAATATGAGGATATTTATGACGACCTTCTTGCTATGGGAAGCCTTGCAGAAATTCTCAGAAAGAAGAGAAAGGAAAAGGGCAGCTTAGATTTTGATTTTGATGAGGCGGAAATAGAACTGGATGAAGAGGAAGTGCCGGTGACCATCGGGATTTCCGAGAGGCGCACTGCCAACAGACTCATTGAGGAGTTTATGCTGGCGGCCAATCAGACTGTGGCGGAGCATTTTTACTGGATGGAATATCCTTTCGTCTATCGTGTTCATGAGAAACCGGACACGGATAAGATTGTGGAATTGAAGGCATTTCTGGCGGGGTTTGGCATTAATCTGCCTGGAAATCCTGACAACATTCATCCCAAAGTACTCAATGATATTCTACAGAAAGTGGAGGGCATGCCTTACGAAAATATCGTCAGCACTGTCATGCTGCGTTCTATGAAAAAGGCATTTTACAGCACCGACTGTCAGGGACATTTTGGATTGTCCTTTCCGTATTACTGTCATTTTACTTCACCGATCCGAAGATATCCAGATCTTTGTATTCACCGCATTATCAAAGATTCTATCTGCGGCAGGGCAGATGAGCAGAAGCTGAAAAAATATAAGGCTGACGCGCAGGCTGCGGCAGAAATAGCTTCACTGACTGAGCGAAAAGCGCAGAGTCTGGAACGAGAAGTTGCAAAGATGAAAAAAGCGCAGTATATGCAGCAGTACATCGGAGAAAGCTTTGAAGGAGTCATTAGCGGCGTGACTAATTTTGGCATTTATGTGCAGTTGCCTAATACAGTGGAGGGTATG
This sequence comes from Senimuribacter intestinalis, assembly GCF_943192965.1. Taxonomy (NCBI): domain Bacteria; kingdom Bacillati; phylum Bacillota; class Clostridia; order Peptostreptococcales; family Anaerovoracaceae; genus Senimuribacter; species Senimuribacter intestinalis. The sequence goes on along the minus strand of NZ_CALPCF010000013.1, from coordinate 12,386 downwards.
GTGCGCCTTGACAGTCTGCGTGATGATTATTACGATTACGAGGAAGGAAAATATCGGGTTATCGGCAGACTCAGTCACAATATTTATGCCCTGGGAGACCGGGTTACCATAGAGGTGCTGGCGGCAAACCCGGAAGAAAGACAGATTGATTTTCTGATAGTTTGATAACCAAGTAAGAAGTGCACAGCATTAAAGGTGCACTTCTTTTAATGTTTCCCGGCAGACGTAAAGCACCATATCAGGGTTTGCACAGACAGACCATTTGACCAGACTTGCAGTGTGATTCTGAATTTCTATGGCGGTGATGGCGGAAGGGTGAACACAGCTTCCGCAGTTAAAATACATGCCGCAGTCGGTTTTCATTAGAGCAGGTTTGTGGGTGTGACCTGCAATGAGAATGCACTTCTTTCTACAGCTGTAGTTGATGAAATTCTCTTCGATTTTACGCACTTTGGTGTAGTTTTTTGCAGCACTGGTAGGGTCTTTAACACCGCGAAGCTCTAAAGGACGCCACAGGTAGCGCACCAGCCAGCGAGTGATTTTCCAAAGTTCATCGTTCATATGATCGCCCTGATATCCGTGAAACATGCAAAGAGGAGGCATACCGGGGCTTTCCACGATGATGGATTCATAAAAGGGGATAGCACCGGAAAGGCCCCGCCACAGATAAGCGCCGTTTTCTTTGACTCGGTCGTGATTGCCAAAGACCATGAAGAGACGGCTCTCATCGTGGAATTTTTGCAGAATCTGATAGATTTCCTGATGGGTATTATAGACGTCGGCAAATCGGCGGTTTTCCCACAGTTCATCACCATCGCCAAGTTCTATGTAGGTGAAATTCTCCTGATAGTAGTGTTTTAACGCAGCAGTATAGATGGGTCTGTTTCTGAGAAAGTTATCAGCCCAGGTTCCTGTGCCGCGGTGGCAGTCGCTCATGATGACAAGCTTTGGAAGCACATTGTAAGAAAGACGCAGCGCTTTTGAAAAAGATTTTTCGATACGATTGTAATTAGACATAAAAACACCTCTGCAGCAGTATATGCGGGCAGAGGTTTATTTTTTCGATATTTATTGCTTCCTTCGATGTTCTTTTTTGGCTTTTTCAATATCGGTTGGAAGAAAAATGACATTACCTTCTTTTTTTAAGTCAGAGGCTTGAGACGTTTTTTCGTAGGGATCTTTGCTGGGCGTATTGTCCTGACCACTTCCGCTGGTAGAAACCATATAGTAGATAAATAAACCGACCGCAAAGACCAGTCCTAATATAAATAGCGGCATATGTTCACCTCCTGTTAAATCTATTATATCATGAAAGAATGACATGGCAAGGTGTTTTTTATTACTGTACAATCAGATTTGTCGATTGAACTAAATTGCCTTTCTGGTGTATAATGAACTGGAAAAGCCACAGCGCATGAAATGAAAATTTAGATTGGAAAGACAGACTATGAACTACAGAACCATAGAAATATTTCTTGATTTAGTACGTACGAGAAATATCACAAAGACTGCCCAGCGGCTGTATCTTTCTCAGTCCACTGTGAGCAAGCGGCTTGCCGCCTTGGAGGAAGAACTGAATTGCACGCTGATTCGAAGAACCAAGGGGCGTCGTGAGATTTTGCTGACCAGACAGGGGGAGCAGTTTATTTCCGTGGCTGAGCGGTGGAAAAATCTCTTTGAGGAGACGGAGAGTCTGAAAAATTCTTCTCTTTCTACCATTATGCTGGGAATCAGTGAAAGCTCCTATTACGGATTTATTGCGCCTTTTTTGAAGGAGTTTTTGGAAGACCATGCAGATATTCGCGTCGTGGCAAGTATTTACAATTCCGATCAGATTTATCAAATGCTCGAAAACCGCACGCTGGATTATGGAATTGTAGCCTATGAGTCGGAGCGGGCGGGAATACAGCGGCAGTGTATCAGCAGGCAGAAGCTTTGTATTATCCGCTACTGCGAAAATCCAAAGGAAGGTGAGATTATGTCTATTTCACCTGAGGAGCTGGATCCGGCGAAAGAAATCCGTTTTACCGGTGGTAATTTCCGCAGTATGAAGCACTGGCGGCAAAGCTGGTTTTCCGGTAAAAGTGAAAGCAGACTGGAACTGAACACGGTGCAGGGAATTGTGCCGTTTCTGGATGGAACCGATTACTGGGCTGTTTGTACGCCCTCTATGGCAGACTCTATTGGCCGCAATGTCAGTCTGCAGATTTATCAGCTGCAGGATTGCGACGATACATGGGAATTGTTCTTTTTGAAAAAGGAAAGCGAAGGGGAGAAACAAACTGCTGCGGCAGCAGCCTTTGAAACGGAGCTCTTTGCCTATGTGCAGGCCTTTTGCGAGGAAGAAGACGAAAAACAATATATTCCATAATGGAATTTTTAATATGACTTTTTACCGTTTTATGAATAATTCGAATGATGGTAAAATCCTCCATAGAAGAAAAGTGTGAAATCAATACTTCTAAGGAGGATTTTTTCTATGGATAAACAACAGTACATCATGGTAGCAGACGGAAATGAGGCGGCAGCTTATGCGGCTTACGCTTTTTCGGAAATTGCAGCCATTTACCCGATTACACCCTCTTCACCGATGGCGGAAAAGACCGACCAGTGGTCAGCCCTTGGAAAAAAGAATTTATTCGGGCAGTCGGTAACCCTGGTGGAAATGCAGTCGGAAGCAGGTGCAGCGGGCGCAGTACATGGGGCGCTGGAAGCAGGTTCCCTTGCAACGACTTTTACATCTTCCCAAGGGTTAATGCTGATGATTCCGGCTTTGCACAGAATCAGCGGCACCAGACAGCCAGGCGTGCTTCACGTCGCTTCACGTACTGTGGGGACTCACGCCATGTCTATCTTTGGCGACCACAGTGATGTGATGAACTGCAGACAGACAGGTTTTGCCCAGCTGTCATCGGGCAGTGTGCAGGAAACCATGGATCTTGCGGGAATCGCCCATCTGGCAGCGATTAAAAGCAGAGTGCCGTTTATGCACTTCTTTGACGGCTTCAGAACTTCCCACGAAATCCAGAAAATCAGAGCAATTTCCTATGAAGAATTTGACCGGCTGCTGGACAGGAAAGCGCTGGCGCAGTTCCGGAAAGAAGCCCTCAACCCTGATCATCCGACCCTGCGCTGCACAGTGCAAAATCCGGACGTATACTTTCAGTTCCGTGAAGCCAACAACAAGGCCTATGACAATGTTCCTGCTATTGTAGAGGAATATATGGCAGAAATCAACAAAATCACAGGAGAGGACTATCATCTGTTTAACTATTACGGCGCCAAGGACGCAGAGCGTGTCATCATAGCTATGGGCTCCGTCAGCGGCGCAGCGAGAGAAACTGTAGAAGCCCTGAATCTTTGCGGTGAAAAAGTCGGATATTTGCAGGTTCATCTGTTCAATCCGTTTTCCGTAGAATATTTTCTGAGGGCGCTGCCAAAGACGGTGAAAAAAATTGCTGTGCTGGACCGCTGCAAGGAAATGGGCGCTATGGGCGAACCTCTGTATTTAACTGTTTGCGGTGCTTTTGCCAATGAAGAGCAGAAACCGTATCTTTGCGGCGGACGTTACGGCCTTTCTTCTAAGGATACAACACCGGCGCAGATAAAAGCGGTCTTCGACCATCTTGTGAAAGATTGCCCTGCGAAAGAGTTCACTGTGGGCATAGAGGACGACGTGACCGGACTTTCCATTCCGGTTGACGAGAGTTTTCAGATTGCAGACAAAGGCACGAAAGCGTGTAAATTCTGGGGGCTGGGCAGTGATGGAACGGTAGGTGCAAATAAGAATTCCATTAAAATTATCGGACAAAATACACCGATGTATGCCCAAGGGTATTTTGAATATGATACGAAAAAATCCTTTGGGATCACCAAGAGCCATCTTCGCTTTGGAAACGAGCCGATTCTGTCCACTTATCTGGTGAAATCAGCGGATTTCATCGCCTGCCACAATCAGTCTTTTCTAGATAAGTATGACATCGTGACAGAGTTGAAAGAGGGCGGCATTTTCCTTCTCAATACACGTTGGAGTGTAGAGGAAAGCGATAAAAATCTACCAAAGGAAGTTAAGAAAACTCTGCTGAACAAGGGCGCAAGGGTGTACATTATAGACGCAAACGGTATTGCAGAAAGTTTGGGTCTTGGCAGCAGAATCAGCATGGTTTTGCAGGCGGCATTCTTTAAGCTGGCGGAGATTTTGCCGGAGGAAGCGGCGCTGAACCAGATGAAAGAAGCTGCAAGGAAATCCTTTGCGAAGAAGGGCGAAGCAGTGGTGCAGAAGAATCTGCAGGCTATCAACGCAGGTATGCAGTGCGTGCAGGCTGTAAAGTTGAGTGATAATGCCGGTGCAGAGAAAACTCCCGTTGATGCGACCAAGCTGCCGTCATTTATCAGAGAAATTCTGATGCCAATCAACGGGCAGAAGGGCGACACATTGCCGGTATCTACTTTCGAAGGCTACGAGAACGGCACCATGCCTATGGGAACGACCGCTTACGAAAAGCGCGGTATTGCAGCAAAGATTCCTCTCTGGGACGCCGCAAGCTGTATCCAGTGCAACCGCTGCTCTTACGTATGCCCTCACGGTGTTATCAGACCATATCTTTTAGATGAAAATGAAAAAAAGGCTGCGCCGGAAGGCTTTGCGATTGCTTTAGCAAAGGGTGTAAAGGGCGAGGAAACGATGTATTTCTCCATGCAGGTCAGCGATATGGACTGCACCGGCTGCGGAAGCTGTGTTTCCGTCTGCCCGAAAAAGGGCGAAGCCCTGCAGATGATAGCCGCGCCTGCTGACATGGCTGTAACACCACAGTGGGAATACGGACTTACTATAAAGGAGAAGGATTGCTTTGCAAAAAATACCGTCAAGGGAAGCCAGTTTAAACAGCCACTGTGCGAGTTTTCCGGGGCCTGCGCGGGCTGCGGCGAAACCCCTTATGCGAAGCTTTTGACGCAGCTTTACGGAGACAGAATGTACTGGGCAAACGGCACAGGTTGTACCCAGGCGTGGGGCGCCGCAATGCCATCGGTTCCATATACGGTAAATGCAGAAGGGAGAGGTCCTGCATGGAGTAATTCACTCTTTGAAAATAATGCGGAATTTGCGCTGGGCATGCTGCTGTCTATGAAGCAGCAGAGAAACAAGGTGCGCATGTGGGTCTGCGAACTTATGGAGCTGGAAAGTGGGCTTGCCGCGCAGATTCAGCTGTGGCTTGACACTTTTGACGATGTGGACGCTTCCATGAATGCTTCAAAGGCACTCTTTGCAGCTCTTGAGGAAACAGAGCTGACAGGTCGCAGCAGAGTTTTAAAAGAACAGATTATCAGCGCAAAAGATCAACTGGCAAGAAAAACTGTCTGGATGTACGGCGGCGACGGTTGGGCTTACGATATAGGATTTGGCGGACTGGATCATGTGATCGCCCAGGGCGAAGATATCAATATCTTTGTGGTGGATACGGAAGTTTATTCCAACACCGGCGGACAGAGCAGCAAAGCGACGCCTCTTGGCGCTGTAGCCCAGTTTCAGAGTGCAGGCAAAAAATCTGCTAAGAAGGATTTAGGACGGATGATGATGTCTCAGGGCAACTGCTATGTTGCCAGCGTAGCTATGGGCGCAGATCCGAACCAGCTGATGAAAGCCATCGACGAAGCGGAACACTTTTGCGGTCCGTCCATTGTTATTGCCTATGCGCCGTGCATTAATCACGGCTTGAAAATAGGTATGGACAAAGCCCAGGAAGAAATGAAGCGTGCGGTAGATGCAGGCTACTGGTTCCTGTACAGATACAATCCGCACAAAGAAACCGGCAAGTTCTGTCTGGACTCCAAAGAACCTTCCTTGAACTACCAAGAATTTTTGGAAGGGGAAAATCGTTATGCCTCCTTACATAAAGCTTTTCCTGAAAACGCAGAGCGTCTCTTTGCACAGGCGGAGAAGGACGCCAAAGCACGCTATAAGGAGCTTGTCAGACTTGCCGGGGAGGATAAGTAATGCTATTACAGACAGAGTACAGCAGAAAGAAAGTTAGCGCGCAGAGCGCAGCTCTTTTGGTGGAGAGCGGGGACTGGGTAGACTATGGAATGATTTCTCAGATTCCATATCTCTTTGATGAAGCCCTGGCAGAGCGAAAGGAGGAACTGCAGAATGTAAAGATTCGCGGCGCCATGCTGCTGAAACCTTTGGCAACACTGGAAGCAGATCCTTGCAGCAGTACCTTTCATTATCACAGCTGGCATCTTTCCGGGCTGGAACGAAAATATGCGGATCAGGGACTGTGCAGTTATATTCCAATGAACTACAGCAGTCAGCCCAAATATTACAGAGATTTTCTGAAGGTCGATGTGGCGTGTATCACGGTTTCGCAGATGGACAGACACGGGTACTTTAACTTTTCACTGACCAACTCAGCGGCTTATGCGATTTTGGAAAAGGCAAAGACGGTGGTAGTTGAAGTCAACGAGCATCTGCCGCGGGTTTACGGCGGCGAAAAGGAATGTATCCATATTTCTCAGGTGGATTATATTATAGAAGGCGAGCACGAGCCGTTTCCTGTTCTGAAAGCAGCAGCGCCTACAGAAACGGACAGCGCTATCGCAGCGTATATTTGTGAGGAAATCGGTGACGGCGCAGTGCTGCAGCTGGGAATCGGCGGAACGCCAAATGCGGTGGGCAAACTGATTGCGCAGTCCGATGTAAAGAATTTGGGCATGCACACGGAAATGCTGTGCGACGCATATCTGGATCTTTATAAGAGCGGAAAACTGACTAACCGATGTAAGAATTTGAATCGGGGTAAAGGTGTATGGAGCTTTTGTCTGGGAAGTAAAGAACTGTATCAGTGGGCAGCTGAAAATCCGGGGCTTGCCAGCTATCCGGTGGATTATACCAATTTACCTCAGGTGATAGGACAGCAGGATAATATGGTCTCTATCAATAACTGCCTTACGACGGATTTGTTCGGACAGACCTGCGCTGAGACGGCAGGTTTTCGTCAAATCAGCGGAACCGGCGGTCAGTTGGATTTTCAGTATGGTGCATTCCTGTCAAAGAGCGGAAAGGCATTTCTCTGTATGGCGTCGACCTATGTGAATAAAGAGACAGGGCTGTTGGAATCCCGTATTGTGCCATCTCTTGGCGCAGGCGATGTAGTGACAGACCCGCGCAGTCACGCTTACTATCTGGTGACAGAGCAGGGAATGGTTAACCTGGCAGGCGCAAGTCTTTGGGAAAGGGCAGAAAAAGTGATTTCCGTAGCGCATCCGGATTTTCGGCAAGACCTGATTTCTCAGGCGGAAAAAATGGGTATCTGGAGAAGAAGCAATAAGTTAAAATAAATAAATTACCTCCTAGTGGGCTGTGCCAGAAATGGACAGCCCTATTTTTAGATATTTTCCTGGGCTAAGGTGACAATAAGGTGGAATTATATTGACAAAATGTTTAAAATATGCTATTATTGTGTCAATAAGTAAAGTGAATTGACGCTATGCAAGGAGAATTTTTATGAAGAAACAATTTCAACCTGATGATATGAAATATATCCGTTATCTATCAGGGATTGCAGTAAATCCACAGGGGAGCCTGGCTGCCTGGGTCAATTATAAAGGGGATGAAGAAACTGGGCTGTTTTCCGGACAAATCCACCTGACGGATTTGAAAGACAGCGCTCCGCAGGTTTTACAGCTTGCAGGCAGCTGCAGTCAGCCGCAGTTTTTAGATGACGATACGCTGCTTTATTTGTCTGATGCAAGCGGCGAGAGACAGTTATATCAGTATAATATTTTAACACAAAGTTGTGAAATGCTGACATCTGCAAGACATGGAGTCAATCGTTACAGCTTGTCGAGAAATGGGAAAAAGGCTGTTTTAGAAATTGATTTATGGCAGCAGGAGGTTGACGATGCGTCCATGTTTGTCATCATGTCAAATGAAGAGAAGACTGCGTGGAAAGAAGAAGTGGAATACAGTCCTTACGAAATCACCGATTTGACCTACAAAATGGATGAATGGTATGGCATGAGAAAGGGTCAGCTGCCGAAGATTGCAGTTCTGGATATTGAGAGCGGAGCGCAGGAACTTTTGACCGTAGATGGATTGGAATATGTGTATCCACAGATTTCACCTGATGGCAGTACAGCCGCTTTCTATGGATATCCCCATACAGGTGCAAAGGGACGGCAGGCAGAGCTATTCTTCTGTGATATTCAGGGAGGGAAGCCAAAGCAGCTGACAAATGACATCGGAGTTTATGCGGATACTTGTCCGGCTTTTTCAGAAGATGGCAAAGAAATTGTGTTCGCTGTCTGTCCGATGCTGGAAGATGGAAGTACCATCATACTGCCTTATGCATACAGTCTGAAAGACAATAAAACAAGAGCCGTAATCGGGGAGGAAGAAGATCAGCTTTGCCATGGGCTCAATGGATTTCCTGTGGGACGTTCAGTATATGGAGAGAGCAGCAGTTATTTTAGCTGTGCGGAGGATGATTATCTGTACTTTTTGTCAACTTTCTGCGGAAGAGAAAGCTTGTACAGAAAGCACTTACACAGGATTGAAGAACCTGTAGAACTGATTTTAGCGGGAGAAACCTGCATTCACGAATTTGCGATAGCAAAGGAGGGAAGTCTGGTATATTTAATGGCAAATTTTGAAGGACCGGCAGAAGCTTATGTCAAATTGGCAGGCACTAAGGAGGCACACAGGCTAACTGATGCGAATCCTTGGCTTTCTGATTATGAACTGCCAAAGACAGAGGAACTTTCTGTGAAATCCTTTGACGGAAAGGCTGATTTGCAAGGCTGGGTGATGCACCCGGAAAATCAGGAAAAGGGACAGAAATATCCGGCGGTGCTTTATATTCACGGCGGTCCGGAATGTACCTTTACAGCAGAATACTGGCATGAGTTTCACGCTCTGGCAGCTGCCGGCATGGCGGTAATTTTTGCAAATCCAAGGGGCAGCGTCGGCTATGGCAGAGCTTTTTGTGCAGGCGGAATCGCTTGGGCGAAGGAAGCCATGGACGACTTGATTGCTGTGGTGCAGGCAGCCTGCGAAAAGGGCTTCATCGATGAAAAGCGAATCGGTGTAACCGGAGGCAGCTATGGCGGATATATGACAAATAAATTTATTGGCAGAACAAACCATTTTGCAGCAGCAGTAACGCAGCGTTCACTGATTAATCCGTCAACTTCTTACGGAACAGGTGATATGGGATTCATTTCAGCAAGACCGAACTGGGAAGGCATGAAAATGCTGGATGAGCTTTTGGATAGAGCAAGAGGGAATGCGATTACCTATATCGACAACATGAAAGTGCCGCTTCTGATTTTGCACGGCTATAAAGATTACCGCTGCAGCTTTGAGCAGGCAGAACAGCTTTTTATTGCGATGAAGGATAGAAATCCTGGAATTCCGGTGCGTCTTGTTATGTTCCCGACAGAAAATCACGGCGTAGACAGAATTGGAAAACTATATAATCAGATTAGGCATCTTTCGGAGATGACAGACTGGTTTACCACATATTTGTGCGGAGGTGGGAAACATGAGTAAAAGAACTTCTAAATTTGCAGATTGTCTGGAGCTTCAGAGATTTACCGGAGCGGATTATTTAGAATCAAAAAGCTTGATCGCATATGCGGTAGAAGGAGCTGTCAAACTGAGAAACCTGGCAGATGGGACCGAAAAAACGATTACAGCCGGAGGAGGCGGTGAGGGGAGCCCTGCTTTTAGTCCCGATGGAAAATTGCTGCTGTTTATTTCTTCTACAGCAGCAGGACGTCAAATTCATATCTGTGATTTAGAAACTGAGGCAGTTAGACGGGTTACTTCTATGAAAACGCCTGTCATGGAGCCAATCTGGTCACCGGACGGCAGCAGAATTTTGTTTGCTTCTCCATCGGCAGGCAGCAGCCCGCAGCGCAAATATGAGGATGAGGCAATTGTAATAGAGGATTTTGGGTATAAATTTGACGGTATTGGATTTTATACCCCGGATAGTCATATGCATCTTTACATGACAGAGATTGAGACGGGAAAGACCACACAGCTTACAGACGGGGATTTTGACTATATGCACCATAACTGGTCGGCAGATGGAAGCTTTGTAATTTGTGGAAGCAGTAGATTTCGTGATAAAGAACAGCTTCTGGGCATGGATCTTCTTCGGATTGAAGCAAAAGAACCGGCACAGGTTGGCAAAATCAGTCGTTTAACGCAGGATTTATGGCTGGTTTCCTACCCGAATCCGGTTAGACCGGTGGCAACACCTGACGGAAAATATATTATCGCAGGCTGTTTGGAAATGCCAAATGATATACAACTATCAGACGAAATAACCTATCCGGATGTGTACCTTTATAAAATCGCAACAGATGGAAGCGGATATCAGTGTATTTTCGAACCTTCCGAGGATTGCTTGCAGTGCGTACAGTTTCCGTATAATGCTTTCTGCGGTTGGGGTTTTGACAAGCTGCAGGTCAGTGAAGATGGAAAGGAAGCGTTTTTCCACGCAGGCTGGCAAGGTCAGTGCCGGCTTTACGGTGTACCGGTTGATGGCGGTGCAGCCCGCGTAATACAAAGCGGGAAGAAGGTCGTCCATGGTATTTCAACCATTCAGAACGGCAAGGCTCTGATTGCGGTTTGTGAGGAGACGGTACCGGAGAGATATCAGATTTTGGAACTGGCAACCGGCGTATGTACTGAGACCGGTATTCAGTCTGCCCAGGAGCTACTTGATGCAGTGAACTACAGTCAGCCGGAGGAGTTCTTTGTGGATACACTGGATGGAGACAGTCGTGTACATGGGTGGGTCATGCCGCCTCAAAATCTGGATGCTTCTAAAAAGTATCCGGCGATTCTGTATGTACATGGCGGACCGCATCCGTTTTATACCTACGGCTTTACTATTGAGCACCAGTGCTTCGCAGGAGCAGGCTATGCGGTGATTTACTGCAACCCGAGAGGAAGCTCAAGCTATGGCATGAATCACGGAGATATTAAAAAGGCTTATGACAACAGGGCTTATGAGGATTGTCTTCAGATTGTGGACGAAGCCTGCAAGAGGTTTTCTTGGATTGATCCGGAAAGAATCGGTGTGACAGGAGGAAGCTATGGAGGCTATATGGTAAATTATATGGCAACTCATAGTAAGCGGTTTAAAGCCTATGTTACACAGCGGAGTATTTCAAATCATATGATTAGCTACGCCAGCAGTGACATGCAAGGGTGCAGCAAGGATTATGACAGCTTCGAAGAGTTTATGGTTAACCAGCTGAAAGAATCTCCCGTTGCCTATGCGGAGCGTATTGACAGGCCGCTTTTGATTCTCCATGGAACTGATGATTTGCGTACACCGGTAGAAGGCGCTCACCAGCTCTTTGTGGCGGTGAAGGATTTGCACCCGGATCTTCCTGTAAAGATGGTGCTTTATCCGCACGTAGCGCATGAGCAGCCGTCTCATCCTAAGCAGCAACAGCATTACTACGATGAGATGCTGCAGTGGTTTGAGAAGTATCTGTAAAGTTGCTTTATTCCTTGTAATTTGATTTTAATGCAGCACAATGTATCACGTATATTGATTTTTTGGTAAGGAGAGGATATAATATTGGTGAAACACTTAAGGAGGTATAGTAACCATGAAGAATGCACTTTCAGCACCGAAAACTGCTACCTATCATTTCCGAATCAATCCGGAGGTAAAAAATGAGGTGGAATCCATTTATGCCAAAAGTGGTATCACTTTGACTCAGGCAATCAATATTTTTTTACAGCAGACACTGAATGCCGGTGGATTTCCATTTCAGGTTTCCGGAGACAATGCAGAGTACATTAAATCAAAAGCAATGGAAAAACTGATGCAGGCACTTGATGAGGGAAAAGAATCCGGAGAATTAGTGAGCGAAGCAGATGTATATAAGCGACTTGGAGTAGAAATGCCATGAACGTGAAATACAGACCGTCAGCAATTTTTGACATTGAATCCACCGCAGGATATATGGAACATGAACTTGGCAATGAGAATGCAGCAAGAAAGTTTCGGACGCGAATTCTTCAAGGGATATCTTTGTTAAAAAAACAGCCAATGATGGGAATGCTGCTAAAAGAAAGGTTTGACGAAATAGAAACAGAGATACGTTTTTTTATTATAGATAAACAGATTGTTTTTTATGAAGTGAATGCTGCGATAGAACAGATTGAAGTCATCAGAGTATTAGATAGCAGAACTGATTATCTGGCCCTTCTTTTTAGTCAGGATTGATAGAAAATACAATAATAAATAACCACATGTGATTTTAAAGCCCCATCGTGCTGAAATCAATGGCATTAAGTTAAGGGATTTAAAGAGAAGTTAGTATTGTTCGCGATATTAACTTCTCTTTTTTTCCTT
>NZ_CALPCF010000012.1:0-109309 GCF_943192965.1 Senimuribacter intestinalis | reverse complement strand
AAGCCGGATATCAACAAGGATACAGATGGAGATGGCAAACCGGATGTGGACATCGATACAGACGGAGACGGTAAACCGGATGTAAATGTAGATACCGATGGAGACGGTAAACCAGATATCAATGTAGATACCAATGGGGACGGCAAACCGGATATCAATATCGATACAGATGGAGACGGTAAACCGGATATCAATATCGACACCGATGGCGATGGTATTCCGGATCTGAATGTAGATACGGACGGAGACGGCAAGCCAGATACCAATATCGATACAGATGGAGACGGGAAACCAGATAAGAATATCAAAGACCCGAGCGAAATCAAGGATATTTTGAACGAGAATGAACCGGCAGATACAGATGAACTGCCTTGGTGGATTCCAAAAACAGGCGATACAGCAAATATGCTGACATGGCTTGTAGTGCTTGGCGCAGCAGTCCTTGGACTTTGCGGCACAGTATATGGAATTAGGAAAAAGAGATCCTAGAAGAAAACAGCTGTAGATTAATAGCATAAATAAAATGGGTGGTTTGTGTAAACCATCCATTTTTTACGTCTGTTCAGCAGTTATATTTGTTGAAAGTTTACATGTTTTGTAAAGAAAAACCTCAAAAAATGCACACCTTTCGAGAAAAATATGCATATTTTTGAGGTTTTTTATTGCAATATATATGATTATGGGGATGATGTTGCCACGCACTACAGTTTAAAGGTCTGGAACTTTATCTTTTGTCAATGTGTCTTCGGTTATTGATCCGGAGAACCCTCATCTAGCTTTTTCAGCTTTCGGTAGAGGGTGGTTCTGCTGATTCCCATCTTTTTTGCCAGTTCTTCACGAGTGATGACTCCGCTTTCTAAGTCTTGCAGATGTTTATACAGAACCAGATTTTCATATTTTTCTACATTGGATTTCAGAGTTTCTCTTTCGTCTGCTTTTATTTTGGAGTGGGTTAGGGACTGGAAGAGCGGCGGAAAGTCTGCCGGCAAAACCAATGTGCCTTGGGCAACATTGGAAATGTATTCTACAACATTTTCGATTTCACGTACATTGCCGGGCCAACGGTGGAGAAGTAGCAAATCTGCGGCCTCAGGCGAAAAATCCAGAAGCTCTTTGCCTAACATTTGTGCATATTTTTCCAAGAAGTATTTGGCTAGAGGGAGTATATCGTCTGTTCGCTTGCGAAGAGGCGGTATTGTGATAGGGATTACATTGAGACGATAATACAAATCCTCGCGGAATTCCTTTGTTTTACACATTTCTGCTAGATTTCTGTTGGTCGCAGCGATGATACGTACATCAATATCGATGAGCTTGTTACTGCCGATTCGTTCAATCTGCCTGTTTTGGATGACGTGAAGAAGTTTGACCTGCATAGCAAGAGGAAGCTCTCCGATTTCGTCGATGAATATGGTGCCGCCGTTTGCGGCTTCAAATTTGCCGATGTGTCCGCCTTTCGAAGCTCCCGTAAATGCACCGTCAGCATAGCCAAAAAGCTCACTTTCGATAAGGTTTTCCGGAATAGCGCCACAGTTAATTGTGACAAATGGTGCGCTAAATCTAGGACTTTCTGCATAAATGGCACGAGCAAACATTTCTTTGCCTACGCCGCTTTCGCCGGTAATCAGTACGGTAGAGGTGCTTTTTGCAATATTACGGGCAAATTCTTTTACCTTTGCGATTTCATCGCTGCAGCTGATAATAGAATCGAAATTCATAGTGTTTGAGCCTAACACTTTGTAGGCAGTTTTCTTGACTTCAGCAATATCGTCAAAGAAAATAATAACCCGTTGCAGCGCATTTTCATCATAAACAGGCTTGCATGAAGCCATGATTTTAATATTCTCTTCTTTGAAATGAAGCTCTCTGTTCTGAAATCCTGTCTTTGTATTTAAAAAGATAGCGGTGGCAGCAGGCCAGAATGCATCAAGATGAAGTCCGATAAGACCCCAGCTGAGATTAGCATTTGTTAAAATGTGGTATTCTGCTTTTTTGTTTGCATTAGTGATATAGCCATCACGATCGATGACAACAATACCTTGTGGGGAACCGTTGACAATTTCAGTCAGCAGGTTAGACTGCACGTTTAAGTCCCGCACATGGTCGATATTTTCTAAATAGGAGGAAAGGAGCGTTGCCATATTTTTTAAGTAGTTGCAAATTGAAAACTGGTTATCAATCAGATGATTGTATTGTTCTTCTGTAAAAGCAACCAGTGAAATGATGCCAATATGTTTCTCGTGATAGGAGATCGTGCAGCAGATTTCGCCTTTTTCCCCACTGATCCATTCTGTAGGACCATACAGGGGATCCTTGATATCGTCTACCACATAGGTGCCGCCTACACGCAGGAGGTATTTGTACAGAAATTCTTCGACGTAACGGCTTTCTGCTTCATAGGTGCCGATGCGTTCCTGATACTGGCCTGTACCGGCAATAATCTTTAAATTCTCATCGAGAATCAAGGTTTCGATGTTTAGAACCGTGGATATGGCATTGGCAACTTGCTGGACGGTAGGCTGAATTTTAACTAATCTGCTCATGTATTTTTCCTCCATTTATGATATGGTAGAATTATAAAACTGGTACGGCGACCTGTCAAGGAAATGTTACTTTTTTAGGACTAAAAAAATGCAATGTTTCAAACATGAAACGCAGTTCTTGGAGAAAATTAGGCACATGCCGAAAGTTTTTTTCAAAATCATTGAAAAATTAAGGGATTCAAGCGGCTGATTTGAAAAAAACGCATTGGCATACTCCTTGCTTTATATATGAAAGAAGACAGCACAAGGCTGTTCACAGTGCCATAATGGAAAAGGAGGATACATATGGACAAGAAATTACCTTTGAGAGCCAAGATCGCCTATAGTATGGGCGGATTTGGTGAAGCGATGCCACTGAACTTATTTAATGTTTACTTCGTATATTTTATGACCGACGTGGCTGGAGCTCCTGCAGCGTTAGCGGGTACGATTGCTTTAATCGGCGTGCTGTGGGATGCAATTACAGACCCAATTGTGGGAAAATTGTCGGATAACTGTACGTCCCCAATGGGTAGAAGAAGGGCGTATATGTGCAGAGCGATTATTCCGTTGGCATTATTTGTAATTATGCTTTTTACACCGGTAAACTTTACAGGAATTGCACAAATGGCATACTATGTTGTGGCAGCACTGGGTTTTTGGCTGACTCTCACAATGTGGGTAATTCCATTCTTTGCTTTTGGAGCAGAGATTACTACCGATTATAACGAAAGAAATACCCTTAGAACTGTAGTTATGATTTTAGAAAATGCGATTCTAATTTTGTGTACGTCAGGTCCGATGTGGGTACTCAGCTGGACCCTGAACCATGGAGGAGAAGAAGCTGACGCTTGGAAATATACTGCATGGATTACTGGGGCAATTCTTTTAATCACTTGTGCGGTATGCGTTTATTTCACAAAAGGATGGGATCAGCCTTATCAGAAGTCCGAAAATGTGAAAACAGAAAACCTGCTGGCAACCTTTAAAGAACTGTTTAAGATTCGCACTTTTAAAATTTTGACAATTTCTATGATGCTTGCTTTGTTCGGACTGCTTCTAATTTCTACCAATTTAGTCTATGTCATGAATAATCTGGCAAGATTGACTCCTGAGGAGCAGAGTCTGTTCTGGATAGTATTCAGTGTAGCGATTATGGTAATGCTCCCATTTGCCAATAAGCTTTGTAACAGTATAGGCAAGAGAGAAGTTTTGATGGGTGTAGCCATAATTCAGGTTATTGTAGGTATTATCTGTTTCTTTATGAGTTTGGAAAATAGAATTGCCTTCTACATTTATATCGTTGGGCTGGTACTCTGCAACGGATGTTTTGTTGCACACTATGTTACCTTGTCCTATGACAGCTGTGAAGTAGATGAGTTTGTCAATGGAAAACGCCGTGAAGGAAGTATTGTGGCCTTAATGTCCTTTATCCAAAAAGCTGGCGGAGCCCTTGCAATGTGGGTTGCAGGTCTTTCTCTTACCTTTATCGGCTATGACGGTATGGCGGCAGAACAGACTCCGGAAGTACTGTCCGGACTTAACACAGTGATTACTGTGATTCCGACGATATTCTTTATCTTAGCAACCATAGCACTTTATAAGTATCCAGTAACGAAGAAGAACTTCGCGGCGTTGCAGGATGCCCTTGAAAAGAAAAAGGCCGGACTTGCGTATTCAACAGAAGAATTTAAGGAACTGCTGTAATTGAAAAGGGGAAATTATGATGGAGAATAAGATTTTACTTGAAAATGCAAATGTGATAGACGTATATGAAGGAGAGAGCCGTAAAGGTTACGATGTCTATATCGAAGGTGATATGATAAAGGAAGTCTGCCCCCACGGGCAGCTTTCCTTTGGAGAAGACACAGAGCGGGTGAATTGTACTGAAAAGACCATTATGCCGGGGCTGATAGATTGTCATGTACATCTCTGTATGGATCCTTTCTGTCCTGATCCCGGTGTTATAGCGGCAAGAAGCGATGCAGCACTGACAATAGATGCAATCAACCATATGGATGCGCTGCTAAAAAATGGAATCACCTATGTAAGAGGCATGGGAGATCCACGGAATATCGATATTGACCTTGCAAGAGCAAAGAAAGCAGACCAGATTGCAGGACCTGATATTTTGCCGTGTGGTAAGCTGATTTGCATGACCGGCGGTCACGGGTGGCAGCTTGGCGTAGAGGTAGATAGTCCTGATGAGATGAGAAAGGCCGTCAGACAGCTTTTAAAGGATGGTGCAGGTCATCTGAAAATGATGGCAACTGGCGGCGTGATGACGAAAGGCGTGAAAACTACATCAACGCAGCTGACCTATGAAGAGCTGAGAGCAGGTATCGAAGAAGCAGAACATGCAGGCGTTCGGACTGCGACTCACGCTCAGGGCAATGCAGGAATTAAAAATGCAGTGCGTGCAGGTATTCATTCTGTAGAGCATGGATTTTATCTGGACGAGGAAGTCATTGGCTGGATGCTGGAAAAGGGAACTTTCTATGTGCCGACCTTGGTAGCGGTCTATGAGATTTTAAAACAAAAGGACAGTCTGCCGGCCTATTTAGTAGAAAAGGCACAAACGGCAAAGGAGGCGCACAGGGCAAGTTTTCAGCTTGCTTTAAAGTCCGGTGTAAAGATTGCACTGGGAACAGACGCAGGTACGCCGTTTAACCAGTTTGGCAGCGCAAGAGATGAATTTCTCTATATGATTGAAGCGGGTATGAGTCCGGTGCAGGCGGTGAAAAGTGCAACTTGCGTTGCGGCGCAGCTCATTGGCGTAGAAGACAGCCACGGGAGCGTAGAGCCTGGAAAAGCTGCTGATTTGTTGATTTTGCAAAAATGTATTTACGATGAACCCAGCGTAATCAAAGAGCCGTTTACTGTTTATAAAGGGGGAAAACGCTATGTATAAGTTTCCGGAAAACCTGTATACGGATATTAGAATTGACAATTACAGTGAAACCCAGCTGACTTATGACGTAGAAGTTTTGGCAGAAATAAAAGAGAAAGATGTTGAAGGTATATTCCTTCGCATTTACGACGGTCATCGCTGGTACTACAGTTCCTTTACCGGAAAAGAGAACATTCAGACGGAAATTGATGTGCTGGCGGAAAAGGCTACGCCAAATCCCAATGTATACGATTGCCCGATTATAAAGAAGCTGGAGGCAAATCAGTATCGAAAGCTTTCTTATGAGGACGGATTTCAAAGCCTGTCTTTGGATGAGAAAATTGCAGTGGTTTCAAAATATCCAAAGCAGTACGTATCTCAGTGTTCTTTGATGACCGATTTAACAACGCAGCTGCTTCTAATTCACAATGTGAGAGAGTTTTATTCCAGCAAAGGTGCAAATCTTTATTACGATGAAGAGGTTTTATCGCTGGTACTGTCCGGAACTTTTGCTTGCGGAGAGAATGTGCTTGTAGAAAATTATGAAAAGTTTGGACATCGGTTATCTGACCTTGATGAAAGTGTGGACAGAGAGATTACGGAGCACATTCAGAAGGCAGAAGAGTTTGTGCGCGAGTGTGTCAGTGTAGAGCCAGGCGCCTACCCTGTAGTATTTTCTCCAGAGAATACCGGACTTCTCTGCCACGAAAGTGTGGGGCATAAAAGTGAAGGCGATTTCTTCGTAGATTCACCAGGTATGGAAAAGATTTGGAATATGGGCGAGGAGTTTTGTGATAGGGGTATTTCCATTGTGGATGATGGAGAAATTGAGTCATCTATTTATTTGCCTTTTGATGATGAGGGAACTAGGTCGAGACCAACTGCTATTGTAAAAGAAGGCTGTGTCGGTGATAGAATGACAAATGCTGCTGCAGCAGCTGAACTAAATCTTCCGATGACGGGAAATGCCAGAGCGATTGATTATACATGGGAGCCTATGGTGAGAATGACCACGGTTTACCTTAATCCGGGCACTATGCCTATGGAAGATTTATTCAAAGGAATCGAAAAGGGCATTTTTGCTGATACCTATATCGCAGGTGGAGGCATGGATGTGTTCAGTATTGCGCCCGGTAGATGTTACCTGATTGAAAATGGAAAGATTACAAAACCAGTTGCTGTATCACTAATTTTTTCAAGATGTAAAGATGCGCTGGCAGCCATCGAGGGCAGAACGGCTGAGGTTATTTTGAAGCCGGCATACTATATTCGCTGCGGTAAGCCGCCACAGCTAGGACTTGCAACTTCTGACGGCGGACCGTATGTCAGATTTAAGTCTATGAGTGTCGTATAAGGAGGAATGGCAATGATCAGAGAAAAATATGAAATTAACAGCACTGAGTATGCAGCTGTATTCCTCAATTCGAGATTGGACGCAACTCGCAAGCGCCGGAGCAAGAAGAAAGGCTTTCGCGTTTATGACAACGGTTTAATTGGGCTGAAATACACTGAAAGTGACTGCGACGAAGAGAAGATGTTTCGCGGGGCGGAGGAAATGCTCCGCTATCAAGTGCCGTATGAGCCGGCTCCGGAAGAAGAAAAAGTTTGTCACATGGATATGACAGAAGGAGAAAAAGAGCCGGATTATAAGGCGTTCGAGAATCAGTGTGAGGATTTGGTAATTCGCTTAAAAAAGAGATTTCCGGGCATTATTTTCAGCAATTCTATTCGGATTGTAGAAGAAGAGCATAAGCTTGAAAATACCCAAGGATTGGATTTGTCTTTCAAAGACCGGTATTATTTAGGGGAAATCAATCTAAAAATGCGTGATGGAATCAACATCAGCGATGGCGCAATTCCGTATAAAAGCAGAACCTTCGAGCCTGATGAGATATTTGCCCATGCAGAGCGGGTTCTTGCAAATTATGAGAATGTAATCACCGTCGAAGAGGGAAAAACTTATCCGATTATTATATCGACAACGGATTGCTTCAACGTTTATTATGGATTCATCAACACCTGTTTTGAACGGGAACTCAACGGGCAGCATTATGGTGCCGGCGGCTCGCTGCTTTGCGGGCAGCAGGGCAAGCAGGTGTTCAACAAGGATTTTAACTTGATACAGTATAGTGATCCTGCAAAGTATATTGGAAGACCTTTCTTTGATGCGGAGGGCACCATCATCGACGGCGGCGTGGTAGAGTTTGTCAAAGACGGTACTTTTTTAAGACCGTACACCGATAAAAGCGTCAGTCTGAAATACGGGCTTGAAAATACGGGAAGTGCAGAGGCCAAGCCAGAGAATGTGCCTTGTCTGGGCGGCATTGGAGGCACAGGAATTCCTGAAATCCGTCCTGTGGGTCTGACAATTACTGGTCAGCACCAAGCACTGGATACCCTGGTAGGAGAGGAGCGGGCAATCTATGTATTCTTCTCTTTGGCAGGTTCCTACAACAACATAGGAGGCTACGCCCTTCCGATACAATTTGGCATGGTGTATGAAAATGGTGAGTTTATAGGCAGAACCCAGGAACTGATGTGCAATACCAATATTTGGGATATGTACGGTAAGGATTATCGAGGCCTTGCAAAGAATACCTTGATGCCGGCATCGGCCCACGACTACATGGTAATTGACATGAAAGCAAATTCAAACGGCTAAATAAAATAACAGGTGGCATGATTTTAAGTTGTGCTCCCTGTTATTTCTTTAGATACATGTTTCAAGAAAAGGTTGCAATGATGAAACTGTATATCGAAATTGAAACAATAAAAGGAACGTTGGAGAGAACATGATTTAGTTGAAAGGATTGAAATTTACAGCAGGACAGAGAGTTATGCTGCGCAGAAGAGTACTGGCATATATTTTGCTTTATATAAAGATATATGGAGGAAGGAGTAGAAAGTCATGGAGAAAGTAAAAACCCATTATGTACCAAGGGAACAGAAACGCTATATGGGTACATACAGGCCAAAGATTGATGCTAAGGAGAAAACTTTGGGGAAAACCCAATATCTCGACGATATTACCTTGAAGGGAAAACTGCCGGGAATGCTCTATGCAAAGATTTTAGAGTGTCCTTATCCACATGCGAAGGTTCTTAAGATGAATACGGAAAAAGCAGAGGCCTTGCCTGGTGTGTGGGCAGTGCTTCGATGTGACGATCCGGAAATTCGCGCATTAGGAAGAACTACCCATTGCTGGACAGATATTGCGATTACACCGAAGGATGTCGACACCGTCATGCGATATTGGGATCGGGAGTTTTTGCCGGAAACAGGACTTTGGGTTGGCGACCATATGGGCGTAGCAGTTGCAGCGGAGTCACCGGAGATTGCTGAAGAGGCGCTAAAACTGGTGGAGATCAAGTGGGAAATTTTGCCCGCTATTTATGAGATGGAGGAAGCCAAACAAGCAGATGCGGTTATCATTCATCCGGAATTAGATGAGACGACAAACCAGCTGCGCCACAGTGAAGATGGCATTGAAAACGATCTTTACTACAGTCGCGGAGATGTGGACAAAAATATGGAAGCTTCAGACTTTATTTTAGAAGTGGACAAGACCTATGGTGGGGTATCGACTCACGGCTGCTTGGAGTACCGTGGCTGTGTCATCGACTGGAGAGAGGACAAGATGGATGTATGGACCAACCACTATATGTCCGATCAGACGAGAATGTTTCTCCATGATTACACCCACGTGCCTCTTAACAAAATCCGCGTCAGAAACGGAAACAGCGGCGCACATATGGGAAAATGGAATACAGGAGAAGATATCTTTTTCATCATTACAGCTTACTTATCTAAGCGGGCAGGAAAACCGGTGCGCTACAAGATGACCAACCATGAGGAATTCCATGAGACAAGAAATCTAAATCGGTACAGAGTAAAGGCCGGATGCACCAAGGAAGGAAAGGTGCTGGCGCTGGATATGATTTGCGAGGGTAATACGGGGGCATATATTGGAGCCTGCGACCATAATGTGGAGTTTCTGGTACGGGAAGTGCTGGACAGAGACTTTGCGCCGGTAAACCATATCCGAATGCATTCCTATACCTGGTTCACCAACAGAATTCCGGGCGGCGTGGTACGCGGCATTGGTAATGTGCAGCTATGTTGGACCTTCATGGCGTTGCTTGATGAACTGGCAGAAAAAACGGGCATTGATGTGCTGGAAATTTTAAAAATGAATTGTGGTAACGATGTCAACTGGCAGGGAGAAGCCAATCACAGCATTTGCAAGGTGTTAGACCTCGGCGCAGAGGCAATCGGCTGGGATAATCGCCACAAGGCAGGCAAGGGTCCTTTCATTGATGGGTACAAGAAAAGAGGCAAGGGAGTAGCTATCTGGAATCAATGGCACGCAGAATTAAACGAGCTGACACGAGGGTTTTACGAAGTCAGCATTCGATTAAATCCCGATATGTCTGTAATCATTCAAGCGCCAACCTCAGAGACTGGTGCAGGAGGCAACAGCGCCGCAGTTTTTGCCTGTGCGGAAAATCTTGCCTATCTGGATGTAAAACCGGAGGACATTTTGTGGACGCCTCTTGGCGATACAGAGCTTGGATTAAGAGATAATGCGCCAACCGACAGTGTAATTTCTTTCCTTTATGCCGAGGCAATGGTAGAGGCTGCAGAGAAATTGAAAGCTGAAATTTTGCGCAGAGTCGGCGAATACATGGAGAAAGAACCTTCTCTTTTAGACATTGAACACGGGGAAGTCTATGAGCGAGCTAATCCGGAGAACAGAGTCGGTGTAGAGTGGTTTATGCTACATACAGATTGTGTGCCGATTCATATTCATCATGCAAGACACAACGTGAGAGAACAGGCGGGGCTTCCTTTCGGAGCCTGGTTTGTGGAAGTTGAAGTGGATACAGAGCTGGGCAATGTAGAAGTTGTCGATATGGTCGTTGTCAACGATGTGGGGTGTGTTATGCACGCTTCCGGAGCAGAAAGTCATCAAATCAGCGGACAGGCTATGGGCGTAGGCGAGGTGCTGATGGAGCAGCTGCACTATGACTTTGAAACAGGAACAATACTCAATAACAACTACATCGATTACAAGATGATGACCATGGCGGATTTTCCAAAGCAGATTACACCGATTTTGGTAGAAGAATGGCAAGGACTTGGCAGATATGGTGCAGCTGGCATGGCAGAAGGCGCTTTTACGGGAACGGGAGCAGCCATTGCAAACGCCATATATAATGCGGTGGGGATAAGGGTTGACGAGCAGTCCATTACGCCGGAGGCTGTACTTGATAAAATTGTGAAGTTACAAAAATGAAACTAAAATCGATAAATGTTTCAATTTAGAAACTATCGCCGGCGAAAGAAAAAGATGGGGACCCGAAAAGGGTTGAAAAACAACAGAAAATCATGAAAACAGCCTTTGGCATATTTTTTGCTGTATTTATAGGTATAAGTAAAAAGTGATTGCCATGGAGAGAAAGGGGCAAACAAAATGAACAAAGATGTAATTCAAATGAATGTAAATGGACGTGCCTATGCCTTGAAAAAGGGAAGGGATTATGAAGAGGCGGATACACTGTCAAAGGTGCTGAGAGAACACTTCGGTTTGACAGGCGTACGCGTATCCTGCGAGCAGGGTGCTTGTGGTGCGTGTACGGTTTTAATAAATGGTAAATCAGCACTTTCGTGTATGATGCTGGTAACCGATGCAGATGGATGTGATATTTTGACTATAGAGGGCTTAGATGGAAGCGATCCTGTGGTTGATGCTTTTGTCAATACATACGGACCCGGAGAAGGGACTGCCATGCAGTGTGGTTTTTGTACGCCGGGCTTTGTTATGGAAACGCATTCTTTACTCAATGAAAATCCAAATCCCACAGACGAAGAAATTACGGAAGCATTGTCAGGTCATATTTGCCGCTGCGGTTACTATCACGGAATCCACAAAGCGGTAGAAAAAGCCGCAGACCATATTTGCAAGTGCAGGGAAGAGGCAAAGGAGGCTTCAAATGAGTAAAGATAGGATTGCCTATGTGCCGAGAGAGCAAAAACGTTATATGGGTACATATCGTCCGAAGATTGATGCCAAGGAGAAGACCCTCGGGAAAACCCAGTATTTGGATGATATCACCTTGAAGGGAAAACTGCCGGGCATGCTCTATGCAAAGATTTTGCAGTGCCCGTATCCCCATGCAAGAATTTTAAAGATGAATACGACGAAAGCCGAGGAACTGCCGGGCGTTTTTGCAGTGCTTCGCTATGACGATGAAGAAATCCGGGCGCTTGGCAGAACCACCCATGCGTGGACAGATATTGCCATTACGCCAAAAGAGTCGGATACGATTACGCGTTATTGGGACAGGGATTTCTTACCGCAGACAGGTCTTTGGGTCGGAGATCATATGGGAGTTGCAGTTGCGGCTGAAACCCCTGAAATTGCAGATGAAGCTTTAAAACTAATCGACATTAAGTGGGAAATTCTTCCGGCTGTATATGAAATGGATGAGGCGAAAAAGCCGGATGCACCGATTTTGCATCCGGAACTGAACCCTTCTACAAACCAGCTTAGACACAGTGAAGATGGAATTGAGAACCATCTCTTCTATAAGAGAGGAGATGTAGAAAAATCTTTGCGGGAAGCTGACTTTGTACTGGAGGTAGAAAAAACCTATGGCGGGGTCAGCACCCATGGCTGTTTGGAGTACAGAGGCTGCGTGATACGCTGGGATGAGGACAAAATGGACGTTTGGACCAACCATTATATGAGTGACCAAACCAGAATGTATCTGCACGATTATACCCACGTTCCGTTAAATAAAATCCGTGTCAGAAACGGAAACAGCGGCGCACATATGGGTAAATGGAACACTGGGGAAGATATCTTCTTTATGATTACTGCGTATCTGTCAAAAAGAGCGGGAGGCAGGCCTGTCAGATATAAGATGACAAACCATGAAGAGTTTCACGAAACCCGAAGTGAAAATCGATATAAAATTAAAGCAGCCTGCACAAATAGCGGAAAGATTACCGGTATGGAAATGATCGCAGAGGGAAACAGCGGCGCATATATCGGCGGCTGTGACCATAATGTAGAGTTCATTGTCAGTGAAACCATGAACAGAGCCTTTGCTCCTGTTGAACATGTCAGCCTGTATTCCTATACTTGGTTTACAAATAAAGTTCCGGGTGGTGTCGTACGCGGTATCGGGAATGTGCAGCTTTGCTGGTGCTTTATGTCGCTGTTAGATGAACTGGCGGAAAGAACCGGCATTGATGTGATAGATATTATTAAGCTGAACTGCACCAATGACTTTAATTGGCCGGGGGAAAAGAATCGGAGTATTTGCAGAGTGCTGGACGAAGGTGCAAAAATAATCGGCTGGAAAAATCGCCATAAGGCCGGTGAAGGGCAGTTGATTGAAGGATGTAAAAAACGTGGCATGGGTGTAGCTGTATGGAATCAGTGGCATGCAGAACTTAATGAATTAACGCGCGGCTTCTATGAAGTGAGCATCAGACTGAATCCGGATATGTCGGTAATTATTCAAGCGCCAACCTCAGAAACAGGGGCTGGCGGCAACAGTGCGGCAGTCTTTGCCTGTGCAGAAAATCTGCATTATCTCAATATTAAACCGGAAGATATTCTGTGGACACCACTTGGCGATACGGAATTGGGACTGCGGGATAATGCACCGACAGACAGTGTCGTTTCTTTCCTTTACGCAGAGGCGATGGCAGAAGGTGCGCAGAAGCTAAAGAGTGAAATCCTGCGCAGAGTCGGCGAATATATGGAAAAAAGTCCGGAAGAATTGGAAATCGAAGACGGGTATGTCTTTGAAAAGGTAAAGCCGGAAAACCGTATCGGTGTTGAATGGTTCATGCTGCATACCGACTGTGTACCGATTCATATTCACCATGCGCGCCATAATGTGAGAGAGGAAGCAGGATTGCCGTTTGGCGCATGGTTTGCAGATGTAGAGGTAGATATTGAAACAGGGCAGGTTGAGGTAACCGATATGGTAGTCCTCAATGATGTGGGCTGCGTTATGCACGCCTCCGGAGCAGAAAGTCATCAGATCAGCGGACAGGCCATGGGAATCGGAGAAGTCCTCTTTGAAGAACTTCACTACGATAAAGAGACTGGAACTGTTTTAAACAATAACTATATCGACTATAAAATGATGACCATGGCAGATTTTCCAAAACAGATTACCCCTGTTTTGATAGAGGAATGGAAAGGTCTTGGAAAATATGGCGCTGCAGGCATGGCAGAAGGGGCATTTACAGGCGCCGGTGCAGCTATTGCCAACGCAATTTATAATGCTGTGGGAATCAGAATTGACGATCAGTCCATTACACCTGCGAAAGTTTTAAATAAACTGATGGAAAAGGGAGGAAACAGAGCATGAAAGATTTAGAAGTATATTATGCAGGAAGTGCAAAGGAAGCTTCCGCGCTGCTGAAGGAAAAAGGTGATTCCTCCTGGCCTATGGGAGGCGGCACAGACCTGATCGGCGTCATTAGGGAAGGCATTTTGCCACAGCAAATTAATGAAATAGTATCTTTGAAAAAGGCGGAGGATTTACAAGGTATTATCAAAGATGAAAACTATTTAACGCTGGGCGCGGCAACAACACTTTCTGAAATTGAGAAAAATGCGGAAATCAACCAAATTTTTCCGGCATTGGCAGAGGCGGCAAGAACAGTTGCATCGCCACAAATCAGACACGTTGCGACAGTCGGCGGCAACATCTGCCAACAGGTACGCTGCTGGTATTATCGCTATCAGGGCGATAAGTTTAACTGTCTTAGAAAAGGCGGAGAACGCTGCAACGCAGTGGTAGGAAACAATCTATATCATTCAGTTTTCGGAGCTTTCAAAGTCTGCGATCCGCCGTGCCAAGTGGAGTGTCCAAACTCTACCAACATACCGGCTTATATGGAGCGGCTGCGCAGCGGCGATATTGCAGGTGCTGCAAAGATTCTCTTTGAAGTCAATCCATTGGCAGCGGTAACGGGCAGAATCTGTCCTCATACCTGTGAGCAGACCTGCAACAGAAAGAAATTTGATGAAAGTGTCTCCGTTAGGGAAGCAGAACGTTTTCTCGGCGATTATGTGCTGGAACATCCGGAAGATTTCATTACCCCGCCTAAGAAAGAAAGCGGCAAAAAGGTTACCGTTATCGGCAGTGGTCCTGCCGGATTATCAGCGGCATTTTATCTGCGGCAGGCGGGACATACAGTGACGATACTGGATCAGAATCCGGAAATCGGCGGTATGCTGTATTACGGAATTCCGTCCTACAGACTGCCAAAGGAAATCTTGGCAAGATATAAGGAAATCTTGCTGGGTCTGGGTGTGAACTTCAGGATGAATACCAAGGTAGGAGAAACTGTTACACTGGAAGATTTATACAAGGAATGTGATATTGTTCTTGTAGGAATCGGTGCATGGGTTTCACTGGGTCTTGAATTTGAGGGAAAAGATGCAGACGGCGTACTCAATGCCCTTGAATTTCTGCAAAAAGCAGCGGACAGAGTACCGCAGAAGCTGGGAGAAAAAGTAGTCGTTATCGGCGGCGGTAATACTTCCTTCGACGTTTGTCGAAGTGCAAGAAAGATGGGAGCAAAGGAAGTTACTCTGCTGAGTATTCTGCCATATGACGAAATGCCGGCAGAAGAGGAGGAAATTACAGAAGCGCTGGAAGAGGGCGTACAAATTCTGGATTTGACCACCTTGCAGAAGGTCATCAAAGGAGAAAACGGAGAAGTTAAAACGCTGGTACTACAGCAAATGGAAAAAATCGATGAGGATGAAACGGGGCTTGGGAATATTGCGCCGGTTCAGGATGTAACCAGAGAGCTTGAGGCAGATAATGTCATAGTTGCAATCGGACAGACCATTGATTTAGAAGGCTTTGAGTCCTTAAGCAGCGGCGGCAGACTGATTGCGCTTTCTGAAAAAGAAAGCGGAAAGACCTTTGAAGAAGCAATCTTTGCAGCAGGAGATGCAGCCTATGGCCCGGCAACTGCAGTCAAGGCAATTTTCCAAGGAAGAAACTGTGCAAAGTCCATCTGCGAAACCATCGGCGGAATGGAGGAAGTGGTACAGACTGAAAGAGGCGAAAAAATCTCCTTCAGCTCATATGCGCTGCAGAAAACGGAAAAAGCAAAGACTGCCAATGCACCTTTAGAGGAGCGGGAACTGTATAAAGAAATTTCTACGACCCTCAACATAGAAGAAATTTTGCAGGAGGCAGAGCGCTGCTTAAACTGCGGATGTGTAGCTGTCAGTCCTACGGATGTAGGCACAGCCCTAATTGCACTTGATGCGATGATCGTAACAAATGAACGGGAGATTTTGGCAGAGCATTTCTTTAAGGCGGCTGTTATGGGCTCTACCGTGCTGGAAAAAGGCGAAATCGTTACGAAAATTCGTGTGCCGCAAGCGGCAGCCGGAAACAAGCAGATTTACTACAAGCATAGAACTAGAAAGTCCATCGATTTCCCAATCCTAAGCATCGCGTTAAATGCGGATATGGACGGACAGAAGGTCAAGGACATCAGAGTCGTATTTGGAGCGGCAGCGCCGGTTCCAAAGCGGATGCACCAAGTAGAAGAGTTTCTTCGCGGAAAAGATCTGACTCGCCAAGTAGCAGAGGAAGCAGCAGCCCTTGCTGTTGAAGATTGTGTACCCCTTGCAGAAAATGCCTATAAGGTACATCTGCTAGAAGTACTAACCCGCAGAACTTTGGAAAAGCTGATATAACCAATATGGAAAAGTAAGGCAGGAATGAAAGAATTCCTGCTTTACTGGAAGCACCGTTATTCTTGTAGGAATATAACGGTATGATGAGGAGGCAAGCGATGAAAAAAACATGTAAACAGGCAGCAATATTGCTGACAATGATACTTCTGCTTTTACTTGGGAGCTGCGGAGAAAGGGAGAAAGAAACAGAGCCTGCAGAGCTGCACGTATTTGCAGCAGCTTCTATGACTGAAGTCTTGACAGAACTTGGAAATACATATATGCAGGAGAATAAAGAAGTAAAGCTGGTATTTAATTTCGACTCTTCAGGAACGCTGCTGACCCAAATTGAAGAAGGTGGAGCGTGCGACATCTTTATATCCGCAGCCCAGCAGCAGATGGATGCTCTTTCTGACCGTGTAGAGGACAGCCGCTTTGATATTTTGGAGAACAAGGTGGTTCTAACAGTGCCGGAGGGAAATCCCGCAGAAATAGAATCCTTTGAGGATCTAAAAAAAGGGCTTGAAGAGGGAACGATTATTTTAGCCATGGGTAACAGCGATGTACCTGTAGGGCAGTATACTCAGAAGATTTTGGATTACCTGGGGCTTTCAGAACAGGCGCTGTCTAAGGCAGGACTGATTACCTACGGCAGCAATGTAAAAGAAGTTACAACCCAGTTGACAGAGGCAATGGTAGATTGCGGCATTATCTATGAGACAGATGCAAAGACTGCGGGATTAACCGTAGTGGATACTGCGGAGGAAAAGATGTGCGGACAGGTTATCTATCCGGCGGCTTTGCTGGATACATCAAAAAAACTTGAAGAGGCAAAAGCATTTTTAGACTTTTTGCAGGGCGAAGAAGCTGCTGCTGTATTTTTAAAGTATGGCTTTACACCCGTGTAGCAGTGATAACTTGAAGTATAGAAGGAGAGAAAAGTATGGATTGGTTTCCGCTGCTGAATTCGCTGCGTATTGCCTTAATCAGTACAGTTTTGGTATTTTTTTCAGGGATTGCTGCGGCATACTGCATTTCCAAATTACCGCGACTTGTCAAAGGCTGTTTAGACGTAGCTCTAACCCTGCCCCTTGTACTGCCGCCTACGGTGATAGGCTTTCTGCTGCTGAAAATACTGGGTCCAAGGCGAATGGTTGGAAGCTGGCTTCTTGAGATGTTCGATGTCAAACTGACTATGCAGTGGTGGTCTGCTATCTTTGCAACTGCAGTAGTCGTTTTTCCGCTGATGTATAGAACGGCGCGAGGTGCATTTGAATCCTTCGATGAAAATTTGGCATATGCGGGCAGAACCTTAGGGCTGACGGATACGTATGTTTTTTGGCATATTCGTATGGCGGAATGCAGACAGGGAATTCTTGCAGGAACGGTTTTGACTTTTGCAAGAGGTCTTGGCGAATATGGAGCAACCAGTATGGTGTCAGGGTACATGCCGGGAAAAACCGCTACAATTTCAACGACAGTTTACCAACTGTGGCAGACCGGACAGGACGGGCTAGCGGGCAGGTGGGTACTTGTCAATTTGGGTATTTCCTTTATTGTACTTTTAGCTGTGAATCTGCTGGAAAGAAAGCAGGAAAGGGGAAAGAAAAGTGGCCGTAGAAGTAGATATTGAAAAGAGACTTGGGAATTTTCAGCTGTCAGTACAATTTCAGGCAGGTGAAGAAACGTTGGCAATATTAGGCTCTTCAGGGTGCGGAAAGACTATGACGCTGAAATGCATTGCAGGAATTGAAAAACCGGATTGTGGCCGGATTGTACTGAATCAAAAGGTGCTATTTGATTCGGCAAAGGGTATCGACTTGCCGCCGCAGCAGAGGCATACGGGGCTTTTGTTTCAGGATTATGCCTTGTTTTCCTCAATGACGGTACTGGAAAATATTATGGCAGGCGCTTATCGCAGAAAAAAATCCCTTCGGAAAAGCTTAGCTTTGGATATGATTGAACGAATGGGATTAAAGAATTTGATGAATCACTATCCTGCGCAGCTTTCCGGTGGACAAAGACAGCGAACTTCCCTCGCCCGAATGTTGCTTTCAGCTCCGGAAATACTGCTTTTGGACGAACCCTTTTCGGCGCTTGATTCTCATCTTCGTCAGAGGATGGAGCAGGAGATTAAGCTGCTTTTGAAAGACTTTGGAAAAACTGCCATTTTGGTTTCCCACGATATAGAGGAGAGTTATCGTATGGCAAGTCGTATTGCAGTTATGGGTGAAGGCGTTATAGAGAACATCGGAGAAAAGACAGAGCTTTATCGCAATCCCAAAACGAAAAAAGGCGCACAGCTTTTAGGCTGCAGAAATTTTTCTCGGGCAATATGTCAATCGGGCGGATGGGTATATGCGCAGGACTGGAATCTAAAGCTTTGGGCGAAGAAGGCGCAGGACAGAGCCGGCGCAGCCTGCTATGTTGGAATCAGAGAAGGGGATCTCAGACTGGCAAGACCAGAGGATCCAAGGGAAAATCGTTGCAAATGTACAGTAGAAGGGTATTTGGAAAATCCGGACTGCTTCATTCTTTTGCTTAGACCCCATGGGGCAAAAGCAGAAACGATTCTGCGCTGCCAGCTGCCTTTTGGACTAGATGGGATGCAGAAGAAGGACTGTACAGAGGTCGAGCTTTATTTGCCGCCTGCTGCCATCATGCTGCTGACAGAGTAAATAAGGAAGGAAAATGGAAAATGAAAAAAATCAGAGTAGAAGATGCCGTCGGACAAAGATTATGTCACGATATTACCGCCATGAGAGACGGATTTAAAGGTGCGGCATTTCGCCGCGGACATGTGATTTCTAAGAAGGATATAGAAGCTTTATTGGCAATCGGTAAGAAACATATTTTTATTTGGGAAGATAAGGCTGGGGAAATACATGAAGAGGAGGCGGCACAGCGCCTTGCTGCTATGGCATCGTTGCAGGATGCACATTACGAGGGACCATCTGAAGGAAAAATGGTATTGAAAGCAGATACCTCCGGAATGTTTCGGGTAAACCGCAGACTTCTTTCGGAAATAAATCGAATAGGTGACATTACTATAACGACTTTGCCGGATCATTATCCCGTTCAGAAAGGAGACAGACTGGCTTCTATGAGAATCATACCGCTGGTGACAACGGAAGAGCAAATTGAACAGGCAGAGAAACTATGTCAGAATGAAAACCTGTTGGCTCTTTTGCCCTATAAAAAGAAAAAGGTCGGTATTATCATCACCGGGTCGGAAATATATGAGGGACGAATTGCCGACAAATTTGAAATGGTAGCGAAAAAGAAGCTGACAGCTTTTCCTTGTGAAGTGCTTGGCGCAACAATTTGCGATGACAGACAGGAGCAGATTGTCAAAGCGGCGCAGTCATATTTGGATCAGGGTGCAGAACTTTTACTTTTCTCAGGCGGTATGTCGGTAGATCCTGATGATTTGACACCAGCGGCAATCAAAGCGTGTGGTGCTGAGATTATCACATATGGTGTGCCAAGTCAGCCGGGCAATATGACCTTGGTTTCTTATTTGGGCAAAGCTGCGCTGGTCGGCGTACCGGGAGCGGCTATCAGTCTGCCGGTTACAGTTTTAGACGTATTGCTGCCCCAGCTGTTTACTGATGTGAAAATAACAAAAGAAGATATGCTGGCCTTAGCAGAAGGGGGACTGTGTCAACTGTGCGAGGTTTGTCATTTTCCCAATTGTACATTTGGGAGGTACTGAGCGATGAAGAAAAAAACCTTTGCTGCTGTGATACCGGCGGCAGGACTGTCTTCACGTATGGGCAATTTTAAGCCTTTGATGCCTTTTGGAGAAACTACAGTATTGCAATCTATTCTGCATCTGCTCAAAGCAAAGCAGGTGACGGAAATTGCAGTGGTAACAGGATATCGGGCTGAAGAGATGAACTATGCTTTGCAGCAGGAAGATATTACTATTTTATATAACGGCGCATACAGGAAAAGTCATATGTTCGACTCCATCTGCATGGGATTTGACTATATGAAAGACAGGGCGGAGCACGTGATTCTGTGGCCGGTAGACATTCCCGCGGTGACAGAAGAAACCGTGGAGAAGCTCCTTTGCGCAGCGGAAAAAAGTGAAGGCGTCGTATATCCTGTGCATAACGGTATCAGCGGACATCCTGTGATTTTTTCGGAGGCTGCTTATGAGAAAATTCTTTCCCATGACGGACGGGAAGGGCTTTACGGGGCGTTAAAAAAAATCCAGGCTGTCACAGAGATAGCGGTGGAGGATCCCTTTGTACTTATGGACATGGATACGAAGGAAGACTATCGTCTTTTAGTGGAGAAGAAACAGGCTTGGGAGAGGGAAACGCTTATGGGAAGCAGGGTGACACCTTTTACCTTTACATGTCAGGTGTCTTTGCAGTATGGAGAGATATTTTTTGACGAAAAATTGGTTTACTTGCTGAATTTTGTGGATCGCTTAGGTTCATTAAAAAAAGCATGTGAGGAAATGGGCATTGCCTATAGCTACGGGTGGAAGCTTATTAAAAATGCAGAGCGACGAGCCGGATTTTCCATGCTTTGCAAAAATTCGGGCGGGATAGGAGGCGGAGGATCCACCTTAACGCCATCTTGCAGGCAGTTAATCGGTTCCTATGAGCTGTTTTGCAAACAGCTTAAAACTTGCGGTCAGGAAATATTTTCGGGCTGTTTTGACTGGTACAGACGTTAACAGGAGGTAGAAATGAAGCAGATTTGTCGATTTATTAAGGAAAACTTGGAGGAAGGAAAGGCGTGTACGCTGATTACGATTATCTCAAGCGAAGGCTCGGCGCCCAGAGGCGCAGGTACTAGTATGGCAGTCAGTCAAAGTGGACAGTGCTTTGGAACAATCGGCGGAGGAGCTGTGGAGCATAGGGTTTCCAAGATGGCGGCGGATGTGATGAAAAAAGGCCGCTCTAAAACGGATTTTTTCATGCTGCACCCCAATGATGTACAGGATTTGGGAATGATTTGCGGCGGCGATATCAGAGTATATTTGCAGTATATCGCACCATCAGATGAAAACTGCGCTCTTTATGAAACTATCTGCAAGGAGGCAGAAAGCAACCAAAACCGCTGGATTGTATTTGAGGTGGATGAAAGGCAGCACAGCACTGTCAGCGTCCTTTCAGAGACGGAAGTGGTAGCAGGGGCAAAGTCTGCAATTCAGTACTTAAACTGTTTGAGCACGGCGGCTGCAGCTTCTTGGAGGGAGACGGGAAGCTACTACATTCAGCCGCTGGCAGTGAAAGGAAAGGTCTACATTTTCGGAGGAGGTCATATTGCCAGAAAATTGGTGCCGCTGCTGAGCGGAATAGATTTTTCTTGTGTCGTATATGACAGCTTGGAGGAGTTTTCAGATCCGGCAGATTTTCCTTTGGCAAAAGAAGTTATTTGCGGATCCTTTGATTGTGTTAATGATCGTTTGCGGCTGGACGAAGCAGACTTTGCGGTGATTATGACCCGCGGTCATGCCTTTGATTATACGGTGCTGCGTCAAGTTTTGGAAAAGCACACAGCTTATACGGGGATGATCGGCAGTAGAAGCAAAGTGCAGACAACACGTACACGGCTTCTTGGTGATGGCTTTTCAGAAGCGGATATTGCAAGAATTCATTCGCCCATCGGTCTTTCCATCGGTGCACAGACACCGGCGGAAATTTCTGTCAGCATTGCAGCGGAGATGATTGCAGTGCGGGCTGCCCTAAGGAAAGGTGAAAAAACGGAGAATTAAAATGAGTGACAGAACTTTTTATTTGGTGCGCCATGGAGTTTCAATTTTACAGGAAAACGGTAGA
Organism: Senimuribacter intestinalis; assembly: GCF_943192965.1. Classification (NCBI taxonomy): domain Bacteria; kingdom Bacillati; phylum Bacillota; class Clostridia; order Peptostreptococcales; family Anaerovoracaceae; genus Senimuribacter; species Senimuribacter intestinalis. The sequence continues at coordinate 87,364 of NZ_CALPCF010000012.1, read as the reverse complement.
GTCTGTCTGGGAAAAGGCAGCGACCCACCCTTAGCGCCTTCCGGATTTGAACAGGTTGAGAAACTGATGGAAACCTCCTTTTTTCGCAGAGTCAAAAGTGTAAAAGCAGTTTATTGCAGCCCGCTTCTAAGAAGCAAACAGACAGCTGTGGTATTAGCTGAAGGCACGCGAGAAATTCGAGTGGAAAGCGGGCTTTCTGAAATGGACATGGGGCTGTGGGAAGGTATGTATTTCAAACAGATTGAAAAGGAATTTCCGTTGCAGTATGCACTGCGGGGCTTGCACCCGTCAGTGCCACCGCCAGCAGGGGAAACCTTTGCAGAGGCAGCAAGCCGGATGGAGGAAACCCTTTTTCGAATGATGGAGGCACATCCCAAGGAGAAAAAATTCTTAGTTGTGGTACATACCGGCATTGCCAGCGCCTTTTTATGCCACATTGCTAATAAAGATTTTGACGAAAACAGAGGGTGCAGATTGACTCACTGTGGTCATGCAGTGGTAAAGTACAGGGATGGAGGCTTTGAGAAAAAATGAAAGATCAATTTGAACGAAATATAGACTATCTGCGCCTTTCAGTGACAGATCGATGTAATTTGCGGTGCAGATACTGTATGCCGCCTGAAGGAATCGACCCATGTGCGCATGGAGAGATTTTATCCCTTGAGGAAATTCTTCGTTTGGCCGGCTTGTTTGCAAAATGCGGCGTTCGCAAAATAAAGCTGACAGGCGGAGAACCTTTGGTGCGAAAAAATATCTCCCACCTCGTCAGAGGCCTTAAGGGGATTTCTGAAATCCAAGAAGTAACTCTGACAACCAACGGTCTGTTACTCAAGGAGCAGCTGCCGGACTTGTTAGATGCAGGAATTGACGGTATTAACATCAGTATAGATACGCTGAAGGAGGATTGCTATCGAACTCTCACAAGAGGAGGAGAATTAAAGCAGGTCATTGAGGCTCTGGACGCCTGTTGTAAACAAGAAAATCTTGCGGTCAAGGTCAATACAGTGACTTTGGCAGAATATAACCTGAATGAAATTGCATCGTTGGCAGCCCTGGCAAAGGACTATCCTATGGATGTGCGTTTTATTGAAATGATGCCTATGGGACCTGGAAAGAATTTTGCAGGATATACACAAGAGACGGTGCTGAAAGTATTGGAGGAGGTTTACGGCACCCCGCAGCTGACACTTGAGCAGCGGGGTAACGGTCCAGCAGTTTATTACAAGCTGGACGGATTCTGTGGAAGAATCGGCATGATTAGTCCAATGTCCCATAGTTTTTGTGAAGAATGTAATCGAATTCGATTGACTGCCGGAGGCTTCTTAAAACCCTGTTTGCATCATAGTATGGGGATTGATCTGCGAAAGCTTTTGCGGTCAAAGGCGACGGATACAGAGATTTTGTCGGCAATTACAGATGGAATTTTCAGCAAGCCCAGCCGGCATATGTTTTGCACATCAGATACAGGCAACAGTGAAACGCGCAGTATGTACCAGATAGGAGGATGACAATGATAGGAATTGTAAAAGCAGTGTGTACCAGTGAAAAAAAGGGGACTGTAAAGAAAAACGTGGGAAAGGCAGTTTTTTTGGAAAACCATGGTCTTGTAGGCGATGCTCATGCAGGAACGTGGCATAGGCAGGTTTCCCTTCTTTCCTGGGAAAAGATAGAGGCTTTTAAGGCGCTGGGAGTTTCAGTGGATGATGGGGATTTTGGTGAAAATTTGGTGGTAAGCGGCGTGGATTTTGCACGACTTCCCCTTGGCAGTATATTTCAGATTGGAGATGCGAAACTGGTCCTTACGCAAATCGGAAAAGAATGTCATCACGGATGCGCCATTGCACAGGCTGTCGGCAAATGTATTATGCCGACAGAAGGCGTATTTGCAAAGGTAATCAAGGGTGGAAAAGTAAAAGTCGGAGATAGGCTGGAAGTGATAACGGAGGATGAACATGAAGCTGACACACTTTGATGAAAAGGGTAATGCGCGGATGGTAGATGTGGCAGAAAAGGATGTAACAGAGCGGCGCGCTGTAGCAAGAGGCTGTATCAAGATGTCACAGCAGGCTTATGCTGCGGTGATAGAGGGTTGCGTTGCAAAGGGCGATGTGCTGACAGTTGCAACCACAGCGGGGATTATGGCGGCTAAAAAGACGTGGGAGCTGATTCCTATGTGTCATCTGCTGCCATTGGCAGGGCTTTCTGTGGACTGGATGCTGGATGATATCCATTGCATTATTACCTGTATCTGTACTGCGAAGTCCAGCGGAAAAACCGGCGTGGAAATGGAGGCACTAACGGGAGTCAGCGTGGCGCTGTTAACTGTCTACGACATGTGTAAAGCCATGGATAAATTCATGGAGATCGGAGAAATTCACCTTGAAGAAAAAGAAGGAGGCAAAAGCGGTCATGTCATTTTCAGAGAAAAAAAATTACATCAGTAATCAGACGTACAGAACGGCAGTAATGACCCTTAGCGATAAAGGCGCTAAAGGCGAGAGAAAAGATGAAAGCGGGCCTCTCATCATAAAGCTGCTGGAGGACGTTGAAGAAGACAGTTATCAGGTTGTTTGCAGTGTATTACTTCCCGATGAGCAGTCTGTAATCGAACAGACCCTGCGTAATCTCTGCGATGTAGAGAAGCTGGATTTAATTTTGACGACCGGAGGCACAGGTCTTTCACCTAGAGATGTAACACCGGAAGCAACCCTTGCAGTGGCAGAGCGAAATGTGCCGGGAATTGCAGAGTATATGCGCGCTAAATCTTTTGAAATTACGCCAAAAGCGATGCTTTCTCGCGGAGTCGCAGTCCTCCGTGGAAAGACGCTGATTATCAATCTGCCGGGAAGCCCTAAGGCGGTAAAAGAGCAGCTGGAATTTATTCTGCCGGCACTGCCTCACGGTCTTGATATTCTCCTTGGTAGAGATGGGGAATGTGGCGGTAGATGAATGTAATACCGTTATCCACATATATTGAAAAAGTAAAAAATAATGGTATAATAACCTTGGGACGAATAACTAGAAAAAGAACTGGCATAAAAAGTACAACGGACTGTTGCACAATAATACAGCAGACAAGGAGGCAGGTCATGTATCTGACCGTAGGAGAAATTTCAAAAGCCCTCGGTATATCTACAGAAGCGAACTGCTTCTTCTTGGAAAATTTCAGATTGGCTCTATGCCGGCGGAGTTCAGAAGACCGGGATGTTTTGAGGAAGCAAGCCATATGGTGTGGTATTTGCAGGAGTGTTTTGATTTTGATAAAGAGGACTGGGGCAGTGTATCTATGTCTTTTTACTATGATTTAAATGAGGAAGCGCCAAAGCTCAAGAGATATCTTTCCGTTGCAGGCATACAGAAGTTGAGCCCGTCCAATTTAAGTGAAAGTGCAATTTTGGAGCAGGAGGACTACTGCTTGATTACAGAGGTGCATTATAGCAGCCAGCCACTTGAACAGTGGGGATTTTAGCGCATGTAGATGTCGTTCCGGCGGGGAATCTAGCAGCTTGGCAGACGCCTCCTTTTGTTCTCGTACAAAAGGAAAGCAAACTGTACGGAAGAGGCACTTTGGACGATAAAGGCGCAATTATTGCTTCTCTTTACGCAATGAAAGCGATGAAAGACAGTGGAATGCCAGTGCATAAAAAAATTCAACTGATTTTGGGTACGCAGGAGGAAGGGGAGTGGTCGGACATAGATGCTTACGTGAAACAGTATCCTCTGGCGGTCATATCTGTCTGTATTCAGACACAGTTATCTTGACTTCTGCTTCTACACAAATTACCAATGCAGAGTATTTCCGTACTTCGGGACCGCTTGTAGCACTTCCCTTTGCTATTGCGACAGTTGGATTTATCGCGCTGGGCTTTGTGACGGCATAACAGAAACAATGAGAACAAATCACGTAAAACGCACGAAAACGTGTAATGATTTTCTGGAACTGACAAAGCTGACAGCTTTTTAGATTTTTGTCAGTTTTGTCTGTGTTTTTATCAAAAAACCTGACAGGACTGACAATTATTTTTGATTCTGTCAGTACTGTCAGGTTTTCAGGCGTATTAAGACGGGGTCTTTACGATTTGCTGACAAAATCCTACACGCTGCTATCATTTTGTCAGTATTGATGGCTAATGATACTTTTTATAGAACAGGTTGGCAACTATTGTCAGCCTGTTGTTTTTATATTATAATGAACCATAGCATGTTAAAAAAGGAGATATGGCATGGCGGATTTAGCACTATACCTGTCGATGGCGGTAATTGGTTATTTCTTTGGGAGCAAACTGCGCAATCACGAGACTTTGATTCGATGGACTGGAAGACTGCAGACCTTTGCGATTATCATATTGATTTTTTCCATGGGCATGCGAATGGGTGCTAACCGAGAGGTGGTGGAGAATCTCAATTCAATTGGACTCTATGCGCTGATTATAACGATTTCCATCATTTTGTTTTCCATCATAACCATGACGGCAGTTCGTAAACTGATGGGGATTGACCGGTTTGGAAATCTTCAAAGTAAGGAAGACCGCGGCGGGATGGTGCAAGAAATGACGTCGGAAACGGAAATAAAAACCGAAGGAGACGCAGACGAAGAATCTTCGGACAACAAGATGAACTTCATGACTGCTATCATCGTTCTTTGTGTGGCGGGCGGACTGCTCTTTGGACATTTTTGTATACCACATATTTTTTCGGATATGGAAGTTTTTTCAAATCTAATTAACGTGATGATAAAGGACTCTGCGTACTGCTGTTTTTTGTCGGCTTTGATATGGGCGTGGACGGTACAGCGATGCAGCATTTTAGACAGGTGGGCGTGCGTGTATTTCTCTTTCCAGTGGCAGTGATGGCAGGAACCCTGATTGGGGCGGTGGTCTGTGTGCCGATTCTTTCCGAAATCTCGCTGCAGGAAGCCCTTGCAGTGGGCGGCGGTTTTGGCTGGTATACCTTTGCACCGGGACTGATTATGGAAGCAGGACTTGTGACCGCAAGTGCTATTTGCTTTATGCACAACGTTATGCGGGAGTTTATATCAATTTTGATTGTACCGCTGGTGGCAAAAAAGATAGGATATCTGGAGGCAATGGCGGTGCCGGCATGTTCGTCTATGGATGTTTGCCTGCCGATTATCGAACGTTCCACGAGAAGCGACATTGCCATATATTCTTTTATCAGCGGGGTTGTGCAAAGCGCAGCAGTGCCGATTGTAGTGCCGCTGATTTTGAGACTAGGCTGAAGGAAAGGGACCAGCACAGGCAGAATGTTTGTACTCGGGCAAAAAATGTAAAAAAAGATTTTTAATTTTAGACTTGCCTATCGCCGCCAAAAATAGTATAATAGTTCCGTTATAGGCAAAAGACTGTTCACAGCTAATTATTTTCAAGTTAGTCAGGAGGTGAATTGGAATATGGCACAGGTAATCGTTAGAGAAAACGAGAGTTTGGAAAGCGCTCTGAAGAGATTCAAGAGATCATGCGCAAGAGACGGCGTTATGAGCGAACTCAGAAAGAGAGAGCATTACGAAAAACCAAGCGTAAAGAGAAAGAAAAAGTCTGAAGCTGCTAGAAAAAAGGCTAAGAAATACTAGTCATTTAGGATCGAGGTGATAGTAAATGACTTTAAAAGAACAATTAATGGCTGATTTTAAAGAGGCAATGAAAGCCCATGATGAAACAGCTAAGAGTACAATCAGTTTAGCTCGTGCTGCCATTAAGCAGTATGAGGTGGATAACAGAGAAGAACTGGACGACGCAGGCATTATTGCAATTTTATCCAAGCAGGTAAAAATGCGTAAGGATGCCCTCGCTGATTTTGAAAGAGCTGGAAGAGCAGATCTGGCAGAAGCATATAACGCGGAGATAGAAATTCTGAACAGATACTTACCGGAACAATTATCCAAGGAAAAAGTCATGGAGATTGTCAAGGAAACTGCAGACGCACTGGGAATTGAAGGCGGCAAGCAGAACATGGGTAAGCTGATGGGGCCTGTTATGGGCAAGGTCAAGGGTCTTGCGGACGGCTCCTTGGTAAAAGAAGTTGTGATGGAATTTCTGTCATAAAGCACAAAATACGAAAACAGGACAACCTGACAAAATGTCAGGTTGTTTTTTCTATTTAGAAGAGATAAATTTTTGCAACTTTAGCCGTTGGCAGCTTCTTAAAGAGATACTTGTCCACAAGGCTGCGATATTGTAAAATAGAAATCAATTGACAAAGGAGGAGACGGAACATGAGGAAAGTGTTAAAGAAAGTGATTCAATTTGAAATTTTATACAAACTGTTTATCATTTGTCTGGCAAACCCGTTGATGAATGAGATTTATCAGACTTATGTAGCCTCCAGAGGTCTTAACTTTAACAAGGATATTATTGCAACTTTTTCCAGCGTAAATGGATTCCTCATCTTTACAGCATTATTTTTATGTGCTGGTATGTTGGTGTTTTACGAATATGCAGTAGTTATTCATATCGTAAAGTTATGCAGGGATGGAGAGGAATTTAAACTGCCACAGGTTCTCAAAGGCTCTGTTTGGAATTTTAACTCGCTGAAAGGCTGGAACCTGATTCTGTCGGCTTTCGTTTTTGTTTTAGTAATTCCTTTTACTAATATACTTTGGACCAGCACCATGGTACCTGTGGTTGAGATTCCGTGGTTTATTCAGGGAGAAATGATTCGAAGTTTTATTGGCATTGTCGGCGTACTGGCAATCTATGCTGCGCATTTTATTCTGTATTTGCTGACTATGTTTGTTCCGATTTATATGGTGATGGGACAGCAAACATTGCTTACAGCCGTAAGCAGTAATTTGAAGCTTTTGAAAAAGATGGCGTGGAAGTATAAGGTGACAGCAACAGGCGGGGCGATTTTTTACTTCTTTGCAACGCCGTATATTACGTGGATTACCAGTAGGAAACGATTGGAATATAAGGACTTCGATCTGGATTTTGCCAAGTATTTGGTACATACCCAGGGATTTTGGCTGGATTTTCTCATTTGGCTTGCCTTCACAGCGGTCTCCGTCATAGTTTTGGCAGGCAGTGTTTATCTGCTTGTTGTTGTTTGGGAGAATTATGAGGGTAGAGAGAGGAACCATTATCCGGTGTGGGAAAGTGATTGGGCTGTTGTATTGCAGATTTTAGGTCGCCACGGCAGAGCCTTTAGCGTAAAGATGAAAAAGAAACGGAATATGGTTTTGGCAGCTACAGTGTTTTTTGGCGTTGCAGTTTATGTTGCAGCAGGTGCATTATCACCTGTTACAGATGTTCACAGGCCTTGGATTATCGGACATCGGGGAAGCAGTGCAGGTATTGAAAATACGATGGAAGCGGTAAAGGGAGCTTCTGATTTGAACTGCGCATTTGCAGAAGTGGATGTGCAGTTAACGAAAGACGGTGTTCCGGTGCTGATTCACGACACTAATCTTTGGCGTCTTTCCGGGGAGCGGGTTAATGTGGCAGATTTGACTTTGAAAGAATTGCAGGCGCGAAAGATTCGAGATAGAAATCATCCGGGGGAGGAAGGACGGATTCCGACTTTGGAGGAAGCCATCCGGTTTGCAAAGAATGCGAAAAGTGGTATGGGTCTTCTCATTGAACTGAAACCGTCGGGCGGTAATGAGAAGGAACTGGCGGCGGCTGTTATTAAATTAGTGGAAAAATTTGATTTTGGTGATCGGACGATTTTTATGTCCTTATATTATGACTGCATTTATCCTATTACAACAGCACATCCTGAATGGTGGGTGGGATATTGCATCTTTGGCACTTCTGGAGATATTGATGACTCCATTTGGAAGTATGATATAGATTTTCTTGCACCGGAAGAAAATCAAATCAGTTATTCGCTGGTGTATCAGGCGAGAACTCACGGGTTGCCTGTATATGTCTGGACGGTATATGACTTTGAGAAAGCCAGACAGTATTTGCAGATGGGCGTTAGCGGGATTATTACTGACTATCCGGAACTGATGAGACCTGAAATGGAAAAATTTCTGAGAGGTAGCAGTGAAAAACAGTACCAATGGAGAGGGGAAAGTTATCCGAAATCGGGGGTATTTCTGCAACAATAAAAATGGGAGCCTCTTCCCTTTTCTTTTATTCCCAAATCTTTGTCATATGTGAGCTGTTGATGTCATATGCTTTTTTTATGAAACTGCTAAATGAGATTACATATGATTTTGATATAAGAGGACCGAAGATTACAGCTTCTGCGAAAACTGCCATCATCGAAAATGTGAAACAGGTGGTGCTAATAAGCGACACGCAGGTGACGGTAGATACGGGGCGTTTCTATGTAACGGTGACGGGCGACCGTTTTATCATCAGTGAAATTTGGGAAGGGCGAATGGAACTTGAGGGCGAAATCACAGGAATCGAATTTTATAAAACATCGGGTAAACGTTAAACTAGAGGGATTTAAGCCGGAGAGGATTCTCTCGCAGGCAGCAGCAAAGGGCATTCTGCTGCGTCAAGTCCGCTATAAAGACGAAACTGAAGTTTATTTTACAGTCAGCAAGGAAGGTCTGCGCACTTTAAAAAAACTGGCAGGGAGCAAATACAAAATCACGCAGATTGGTGAAGGCGGTACAGTCTGCCTTTTTAAAAAATTGAAGGCAGGAAAGATGATGATTGCAGGAATCTGCGTGTTTCTGTTATTTTTCTTTGCACAGACACTCTTTGTACGGGAAATTAATATTATTGGGTGTGAAACCATTACGGAAACCAGTATCAGGGAACTGATTGCAGAAGAGGGGCTTTACGAGGGAGCACTGCGCCGTTTTGACTGTGATGATATAGAGAAAAAACTATTTCAAAACTTTGATACTATCGTCTGGAGCAGGGTGGCTTATGAAGGCGGCTATGTAGAAGTGCAGATTTCGGAAAGTAAACAGGCACCAGCTGCCGCCGCAAATAGTAAAAAGCCCTGTGATATTGTCAGCGATCAAGACTGCTATATCGAGCGAATTTACACCTATAAAGGAAGGGCGCTTGTAGCCGAGAACGATTTTGTGAAAAAAGGAGATATTCTTATCGCAGGTACCGTGCCGATAGAGCATCCCTCCTATCCGGTGGAGGAGGACGCAAAACTGGAGCACTATACTCATGCAGACGGCAAAATTGTGGCAAGAGTACCGTACTATTTTTCCTTCTATATGGATGCCGGGGAGTCAAAAAAGCGGGCGGAAGCCCTTTTACGGGATTGGATAAAAGAAAATACACCTAAAAACGCTGAAATTTTAAATAAAGACTTTTACTTTGACGAAAAAAAAGGTAAAATTAGAGTGTATGGAACTGTAGAAACTCGCCAGAGAGTTGGCGTAGAAAAGGAGATTGTAATTGACAAAGGCAAGCGAGGAACTAAAGAGAATTCAGATAGAGGATGATATAGATCGGATTGAGCTTTTTGGCAATATGGATGCCAATTTGAATTTGATTCAGGATAACACAGGTGTTGAGATTTTCCAAAGAGATGATAGTCTTCTTCTTCGAGGAGAGGAAATCGGGCTGGCGGAGAATATCCTAAAGGAACTGATGGCGGTACAAAGAAGCGGAGAACACCTGGATGTTCAGAAAGTAAACTATATCATAGGTCTTGAGAAGCAGGGACTTTCTTATAGAGAAAATAATGTCAGCAAGGATATTATCTGCTTTACTAGCAAGGGAAAACCTCTGCGTCCAAAGACCATCGGACAGAAAGAGTATGTAAACAGCATTCGCAAGAAGGATATTGTGTTTGGAATTGGTCCTGCGGGAACGGGAAAGACTTATATTGCAGTTGCTATGGCGGTAAGTGCTTTTAAAAATAAGGAAGTTCAGAAAATCATTCTGGCAAGACCGGCAGTAGAGGCAGGAGAACGTCTAGGATTTTTGCCGGGAGATTTACAGGAAAAAGTGGATCCGTATTTAAGACCGCTTTACGATGCTCTTTATGATGTATTGGGCAGAGAAAATGCGCTGAGGCTCAAGGAAAAAGAAGCAATCGAAGTGGTGCCCCTGGCCTATATGAGAGGCAGAACTTTGGACAACGCTTTCATTATTTTGGACGAGGCGCAGAACACCACAAGGGAGCAGATGAAAATGTTTCTGACCAGAATGGGCTTTGGCTCTAAGGTCGTTGTGACTGGTGACGTGACCCAGATAGACTTGCCAAGAGGCAGGAAAAGCGGTCTGGTGGAAGCTGAGCGAGTGCTAAAGCATGTAAAGGACATCGACTTTTGTTATCTGAAAGATGTCGATGTAGTGCGTCACGAGTTAGTAAAGAAAATTATTAACGCTTATGATATCTATTATAAAAAACACCCGGAAGAAATACAGGAATAATTGAGGTTTACCAGATGAAAATATTTTTTGAAGAAGAACAACAGGTCGGCAAAGAGATTTTAGAGACTATGGAAAAGGCGTTCGGACGCTGTCTTACCCTTTTAGGTATCGATGAAGATCGCAGCGAAATCAGTGTTACCTTTGTAGGTGAAGAGGAGATTCGCTGCCTGAACAGGGATTACAGAAAGACGGACAAGGTTACTGACGTGCTCTCGTTCCCACAGTTTGATGACCTCGATGAGCTTCCGGAAGTTGGAGAAATTTGTCTGGGTGATGTGGTAATTTGTAAAGAACAGGCACAGCGTCAGGCAGAGGAATTTGGACATGCCTTTGAACGGGAAATCATTTATCTGTTTACACACAGTGTGCTGCATCTTCTGGGTTATGACCATATGAAGGAGGCAGACAAGAACGAAATGCGGGAGAAAGAAGAGCAGGTAATGGCGTATCTGGGAATCGGAAGATAAATTACCTTAGAAAAAAGGAGATGAACATGGAAGATAGGGAGTTATTTCAAAAAGCACAATCAGTCCTAAAAAACGCCTATGTGCCTTTTTCGGGATTTCGGGTTGGTGCGGCGCTTTTAACGGCAAAGGGGAAAGTGTTTACCGGTGTCAATGTGGAAAATTCATCTTACGGCGGCACTATTTGTGCAGAGCGGACAGCCTGCGTGAAAGCGATTTCTGAAGGTGCTGCAGATTTTGTGACCATTGCCATCGCAGCAGAACAGGGATGTGCGTTTCCCTGCGGTATTTGCAGACAGTTTCTCTATGAGTTTGCACCGGCACTTCGCGTGATTGTAGGAGAAGACGAGGAACATTTGAAAGAGTATACATTGCAGGAATTATTGCCGGAAGGATTTAGAATATGATGAAATCAGGATTTATCGGTATTATCGGCCGTCCCAATGTGGGAAAATCGACACTTTTAAACAGCATATTAGGAGAGAAGGTTGCGATTACAACGGACAAGCCTCAGACGACCAGAAACAGCATTCGTGGTATTTACACCAGATTTGATGATGAGGCAGTGACCGGGACAGACGGTGTGCAGATGGTGTTCATCGATACGCCGGGCATACACAAGGCGAGAAACAAGCTGGGTGAGGCTATGACGGAAATGGCGGTCAACACTTATAAAGAAGTAGATGTGGTTCTATTTCTTGTTGACGGCAGCATGAAAAAAGGTCCGGGAGACAAGTATATTCTGGATATGATCAGAGATCTGGATACGCCCAAAATTCTGGTTATCAACAAAATTGATAAAATGGAACCGGAAGAATACAAAGAAATTTTTGACGAGTACGAAGAAACCGGCGTCTTTGACGCAATCTACGGCACTTCTGCGCTCGAGGGAAAAAATGTACCACAGCTGCTTGCAAAGATTGAAACCTATTTGGAAGAGGGACCGATGTTCTTCCCGGAAGACATGGTAACAGATCACCCAGAGCGGTTTATTGTCAGCGAAATCATCAGAGAGAAGGTGCTCAATTACCTGGAAGAGGAAGTGCCTCACGGTGTTGCCATAGAAATTGAGTCCTACAAGGAAGAGCCGAACATTACTAGAATCGGCGCGGTAATTTACTGCGAAAGAAAATCTCATAAGGGTATTATCATCGGCAAGCAGGGCAAGAAGCTGAAGGGTATCGGCAAAAGTGCCCGTCTTGAAATGGAAGCACTTCTTGGAACTAAAGTGTTTTTGCAGCTGTGGGTCAAAGTAAAAGAAAACTGGCGTGACAGCGACTTTGCACTGTCTAATTTTGGTTATAAGGAATAAGAGATGTACACAAGCACGGAGGGGATCGTCTTTCGGCAGATAAAAGCTGCTGGCGGCAGGCGAATGATTCTTTTATTTACAAAAAAATATGGAAAAATCAGTGCAGGCAGCAGTCTAAGCGAGAAGGGAAGGAATAAGGCTGCTCTGGCGCTGCGCCCGTTTACTTATGGAAATTACGAGTTATATAAGGGAAGAGAGTACTATAATCTTAACAGTGGAGAGGTAAGGCGCAGCTTTTTTAGGATCGGCGAAGATGTAGATAAATATATGGAATCCGCATTTGTGCTAGAACTTACGGAGAAGATGATGCCGGAGGATTTGCCGCAGCCAAAACTTTTCAATCTTCTCGTCGAATTTTTAGCTGCTATGGAGAAGCGGGAAAAGAAACACAAAACGCTGGTTTTAGCTTATGAAGTTAAGGCTATGAGTGTTTTGGGAGTTTTTCCTGTATTGGACAGTTGCGTCTGCTGCGGAGGGAAAGAGGAATTGAAGTACTTTAGTGTCCGGGATGGCGGTATGGTTTGTGGAAAATGCAGAAATAACAGCAATGATACATTGATTTATGCGCCGAAATTTGATATAGTTAATATATTAAAGTTTTTTTCAAAAACGCCTATGAGCGGCTTTGAAAAAATTGCGCTTGCAGATAGTGTAGGCGAGCTGCTGCAGTGCATTTTACGTGAATATATGTCATATTATTTAGAGATTGGCACGTTAAACAGCGAGAATATGTTTAAAGGAGAATTTTAGGAGGTATCAACATGGAAATCACATTAGAAAAGATTGAACTGGTTAAAGACAGAACCGGCGTGACCTATAAGGAAGCCAAGGAAGCGCTTGAAGCCGCAGAGGGTAATGTGGTAGACGCGATTATTGCAATAGAGGAAACTATTGACCAGAAGCCGGCAGCAAAGCTAGGTGAACAGAAAGAGGCACTGATTGCCAAGATGAAAGAAGCGGTGAAGAAAGGCAATATTTCAAAGATTTTAGTTACTCGTGACGGAGATACACTGGTAAATATTCCTTTGACTGTTGGGGTTTTGGGGACTGTTGTTGCACCATGGGGGATGATTGCAGGTATCGTTGCAGCATTTGGCTTCAAATGCAAGATTGAATTTGTAAAAGATGACGGCTCTGTCATCGATATTACAGAAAAGGCTGAAGACCTTTACGAAGATGCCAAGGAAAAAGGTTCCGATATCTATGGAGATATTAAAGAAAAGGCACCTGGCGTTTATGAAGATATCAAAGAAAAAAGCGGCATTGCCTTTGCAAAGGCAAAGGATGCAGCGATGGAAGCAAAAGATAAGCTGAGAAAAGATAAAGAATATGATGATGAAGATGATTTTGACTGCTGCGTCAACATTTGCGATAAGGAATGCGAGGTTTGTGTAGAGCCTTGCGAAGAAAGATGTGATGACTGTCAGTATGATGAAATTCACGAAGAACTTCAGAAAGAAGACTAAAATATATAGTGAGAAAGGTCAGGAATTTAATACTAATGAGCAAAGAAGTTACTATGGAAAAAATCGTTGCACTAGCGAAAAACAGAGGTTTTGTGTTTCCGGGATCGGAGATTTACGGAGGCCTTGCAAATACTTGGGATTACGGTCCTTTAGGTGTGGAATTTAAGAATAATGTCAAGAAAGCCTGGTGGAAAAAGTTTGTACAGGAATCGAAATACAATGTAGGTCTTGATGCTGCTATTTTGATGAATCCGAGAACATGGGAAGCATCCGGTCATGTAGGCGGTTTTGCTGACCCGCTTATCGACTGTAAGGAATGTAAATCCAGATTCAGGGCTGACAAGTTGATTGAAGAGTACATGCAGGAAAGCGGCATGGAAGTTCTTCCTGTCGATGGCTGGTCCAATGAAAAACTGGAAGGATATATTGCCGAAAAAGGGATTAAATGCCCAGATTGTGGAAAGAGTAATTTTACAGGCATCAGACAGTTTAACCTGATGTTTAAGACTTTTCAGGGAGTTACAGAAGATTCCAAGGCGGAGATTTACTTAAGACCTGAAACAGCGCAGGGTATTTTCGTAAACTTTAAGAATGTACAGAGAACTGCAAGAAAGAAAATTCCGTTTGGTATCGCCCAGATTGGTAAATCCTTCCGTAACGAGATTACGCCAGGTAACTTTACATTCAGAACCAGAGAGTTTGAGCAGATGGAACTGGAATTCTTCTGTAAGCCGGGAACCGATTTAGAATGGTTTGACTATTGGAAGCAATACTGCATTAACTTCCTCAAATCTCTGAATATGAATATGGAAAATATCAGAACCAGAGATCACGAGAAAGAAGAGCTTTCTCACTACAGCAATGCGACAACTGACCTGGAATACTTATTCCCGTTCGGCTGGGGTGAGCTTTGGGGGATTGCAGACAGAACTGATTTTGACCTTAGACAGCACAGCGAGTTCTCCGGACAGGAAATGAACTATGTGGATTCAGAAACGGGTGAGAAGTACATTCCGTACTGTATCGAGCCGTCTCTGGGCGCAGACAGAGTTGCACTGGCATTCCTCGTTGATGCATACTGTGAAGAAACTTTGACCGACGGAAACGGAAAGGAAGACACCAGAGTTGTGATGAAATTCCATCCAGCCCTTGCGCCATTTAAGGCTGCGGTACTTCCTCTTGCAAAGAAGCTGGCACCGGTTGCCGAACCTGTTTATGAAGAACTTGCGAAGTATTTCAGTGTGGACTACGATGCAGCTGGATCTATTGGAAAGAGATACAGAAGAGAAGACGAAATTGGTACACCGTTCTGTATCTGTGTAGATTTTGATACGGAAACTGACGGATGTGTAACCATTCGTGACAGAGATACAATGGAGCAGGTAAGACTGCCGATTGGGGAAGTAAAGGGATACATCGAAGAAAGGCTAATCTTTTAATCGGTGGAAGAAGGAGATTAGAGCATGAGCAAATTTGTATATGCGTTTAACGAAGGCTCAAAGGACCTCGTAGGGCTTCTCGGCGAAAAGGGGGCAAATCTGGCTGAAATGACCAGAATTGGACTGCCGGTACCTTTTGGATTTACTGTGACAACGCAGGCGTGTAATCAATATGTTGAACAGGATTGCACGATTGGCGAGGACATCGCTGCTGAAATCTTTGCGAAGCTTGAGGAGCTGGAAGAAGTCACCGGGAAAAGATTTGCTGATAAAGAGAATCCTTTGTTGGTGGCGGTTCGCCCTAGTGCAGCGTGTTCTGATGTTCAGACGCCGGATGCTATTTTGAACCTTGGATTAAACGACGATATCGCAGAATGTTTGAGTCAGCAGACTGCAAATTCCGGATTTGCTTATGACTGTTACAGAAGACTGCAGCAGATGTATGAAGCGACAGTGGGATGCGGAAGTTTTCCGCAAAATCCAAAGGAGCAGCTCCTTGCTGCAATTGCCGCTATATTTTCTGCATGGCATAGCACAGATACACAGGGTGCAGGTATTGCAGTCTGCGTGCAGGCTATGGTGTTTGGAAATCTGGGAGAGGATTCCTGCACCGGAATTGCCCATTCCAGAAACCCAGAAAATGGTGAGAACTTGCTCTTAGGAGAATTCTTGCAAAACGCGCAGGGAAAACTGAAGGCGACAGAGTCGGGGCGCTGCGCAGTAAAATCTTTGAAAGAAATGCCAATGATTTTCCCTGCTGCTTATGAAGAACTTATGCGGATTTCTGCGGTATTGGAAAAGTATTTTTTGGACATGCAGGACATGGAATTTGTCGTTGAGCGCGGCAAGCTATGCATGGTGCAGACTGGCGCTGCGAAGCGAACTGCGGAAGCGGCAGTAAAAGCGGCGGCAGATATGGCTAGCGAAGGACTGATTACCAAGGAAACGGCGGTTTTGAGAATTGATCCAAGCAGGACCTCCTGCTTAAACGGTGGCTGTGCTGAAGAATTGGAAAAAATTCTGTCTTGGGCTGACGAAATTAGGACACTGAAAATCAGAGCCAATGTGGACAGACTGGAGGAACTGCAGACAGCAGCAGCCCTTGGTGCAGAAGGAATTGGACTTTGCCGAACGGAGCAGATTCTTCTTAAAAGAGAAAATTTGCCAATAATCTGTCAGGCGATGATGGCAGATAGTCAGCAGCAAAGAGCCCATGCTCTGGAAAAACTGTTTCAGTATCAAAAAGAGTGTTTTAAGACAATCTATGAAGTGATGGAGGATAGACCTGTCGCCATTCGGCTGCTGGATGCGCCTCTTTCTGCGTACCTGCCTCATACAGAGGAGGATATTAGATGGGTTTCAGCATGTACAGGCATTTCCTGTACGCAGATTGAAGAAACATATAAGCGGCTTCAGGAAATGAATCCTATGTTGGGGCATAGAGGCTGCAGGCTGGCTGTTACTTATCCGGAAATGGCGGAAATGCAGACTCGTGCTATTATGGAAGCCGCTATCGAGGTGCAGCAGCAAAAAGGTATTGAAATTTTACCAGAGATTATGGTGCCGCTCATTGGAATTGATAAAGAGATGGAATTTGTTAAGGAAATCGTGGTCAGAACGGCACAGCAGTGCAGCGAAAAGAGCGGCTGTGAAGTGCGCTTTTATGTGGGCACTATGATTGAAGTACCCAGAGCAGCACTGATTGCGGATAAAGTGGCGAAAGAGGTAGATTTTTTCTCCTTTGGTGCCAGTGGTTTGACGCAGATGACCTTTGGATTTTCCAGAAACGACACGGAACTAATGATTGCAGAATATATCCGAAAAGGAATTTTAACGGAGGACCCGTTTCAGACCATCGACAGAGATGGAATTGGAAGCCTGATGGATACAGCTGTTAAGGCAGGCAGACAGGTGAAGCCAACCCTAAAAATCGGGCTTTGCGGTGAACACGGGGGAGACCCTGCCAGCATTGCGTTCTGTCACCAGCTTGGACTGAACTATGTGTCCTGCAGACCACAGCTTTTGGCTGCTGCAAGAATTGCGGCGGCGCAGGCGGTGCTAAACGACAAGCAATAGCAAAAAAATAGGCGGACCTCCTGTGGATTTTTCAGCGAGGTCTGTTTTGTAAAAGGTAGCTTCAGAAATTGACAAAATTTTGTCAAAAATTCTGAAAGAGTATTTACATTGGCGCAAAAATATTATATAATTTAATAAAGTAGGAGTAATTGAGATTTAAATGATGAGTTTTTGGGGAACACATACTGGCAATTTAATGATGACAATGCTGATTTCCATGGTTCCCGTTCTCGAACTGCGAGGAGCAATCCCCGCAGGTGTAGCAGCGGGACTTTCTGTAAAAGAAGCGCTTGTCGTTTCGATTATAGGTAATCTGCTGCCAGTACCGATTATTATTCTCTTTGTCAGAAAAGTTTTTGACTGGATGAGAAAAAAAAGCGAGAGACTGGATTTTCTTGTGTGCCGCTTTGAAGAGAAAGCGAAGAAACAGTCTGTCATGATTGATAAATACGAATGGTTTGGTCTAGTGCTTTTAGTAGCAGTGCCACTTCCAGGCACCGGCGCTTGGACCGGCGCACTGGTAGCAGCTATGTTGAATATGCGACTGAAGAGAGCACTGCCGGCTGTCTTTATCGGCGTAGTAATTGCCGGAATTGTTGTCTCTTATATCACATACGGGGCAAGTATGCTGATTTAAGAATATAGAAAGTAAGCCTTTGATTAAGAAAGAAACGCAAGGAGGAGGTAAGATTGTTGACGATTTTAGGACTGACAGTTAGCATGTCGGTATTCTGGCTTGTTGCGACGATTGTCTTTGTCGTAGTAGAGGGCTTGACTATGGGACTGACCACCATCTGGTTTGCAGGCGGCGCAGTGATTGCACTTGCGGCTTCGCTTTTAGGTGCAGGCATTGCTGTGCAGGTAGTACTTTTCTTTGTTGTATCCGTTGTTCTGCTGGTTTCAACGAGGAAACTCTTCGTCAAGAAGCTGCAAACTGGTGTAGAGAAGACCAATGTTGATGCATTGATTGGAAAAGAAGCCGTTGTTATTTCAGCGATTAAACCTTTTGAACCGGGTATCATCAAGCTTTCTGGTCAGGACTGGACTGCGGTCAGCCAGAACAGCGAGGATTCTCTGGATGAAGGAAGCAAGGTTAAAGTGATTAGGATAGAAGGGGTCAAAGCAGTTGTAGCCCCTTGGATTCAGTAAGGAGATTAATATGGAAGCTATTATTAATGTAATTATTATCGCAATCGTGATTGTTATTCTGATTTCTCTGGTTGTAACCAATATCAGAATCGTGCCGCAGGCAAGAGCCTATGTCATCGAAAGGCTGGGTGCATATAAAGGAACCTGGCAGGTGGGTCTCCACTTCAAAATTCCTCTCATCGATAAAATTTCAAGAAAAGTATCTTTGAAGGAAAAAGTCATCGATTTTCCGCCTCAGCCGGTCATCACCAAGGATAACGTAACCATGGAAATTGATACAGTTGTATATTTTCAGATTACTGATCCGAAGCTCTATACTTACGGTGTAGAAAGCCCGATGGACGCTATCGAAAATCTGACAGCAACAACCCTTCGAAATATCATCGGTGAGCTGGAGCTGGACGAATCCCTGACAAGCCGTGAGCACATCAACACTAAAATTAGAATGGTGCTGGATGAGGCGACTGACCCATGGGGTATAAAAATCAACCGTGTAGAAGTAAAGAACATTACACCGCCGAGAGATATTCAGATGGCTATGGAAAAACAGATGCGTGCGGAACGTGAAAGAAGAGAGGCAATCCTCAGAGCTGAAGGTGAAAAGAAATCCGCAGTGCTGATTGCAGAGGGTAATAAAGAGGCTATGATTCTGGAAGCACAGGCAAGCAAAGAGTCTAAAATTTTGGAAGCTGAGGCCAGAAAGGAAGCTGCAATCAGAGAAGCAGAAGGTGAAGCAGAAGCCATCAGAATGGTACAGCAGGCGACCGCTGACGGTATTAGGATGTTGGTAGAATCTCAGCCGAATAAAGAGGTTATTGCACTGCAGAGTCTGAACTCCTTTGAGAAGGCAGCAGACGGGCAGGCGACCAAGATTATCATTCCGTCCGAAATTTCTGGTCTTGCAGGCCTTGCAACTTCTCTGAAGGAATTGGTAAAAGAAGACTAATCGGATCTGACTAATTGATAAGTAAATAATGTAACGCAGGAATTTTAGATAGCTCCTGCGTTATTTTTTCTGAGAAAGGTATGCGCCTAAAGATTATACCAATTTTTCTGTCAGTCGTGCGTGCAGCGATTCAGCTGATGTGTTACAATAAAGGCAATATGAAAGAAAGAAGGACATCGCCATGATCGGAATTGGAATTGATACTGGAGGAACCTGCACCGATGCAGTGGTATTCGATACCAGGAGCCATCAGGTGCTTTCTCAGAGTAAGACACTGACAACGAAGCGAGATTTAAAAGTTGGTATTCTAACGGTGCTGAAAGGACTGGAGAAAGAAGCTGTTTCCAGGGCGCAGTATATTTCTTTGTCTACGACTTTGGCGACCAATGCCTGTGTAGAGCATAAGGGAGGCAGAGCTAAGCTGGTGTTGATCGGCGTAAATCCGGCACAGATTGAAAAGACCAGGGAGGCTTACGGATTGCCGTCTCTTTCTGAGATCTATTTTATGACAGGGGATGCGAAGAAAGATGACAGTCCGGAAAACACACCGGACTGGGGAAAACTAAAAGCGGATTTACAAAGTCAGTTTGCAGAGTATGACAGCGCAGCTATCGTGCAGGTCAATCCCAAATACGATGATGGAGCCTACGAGATAGAAGCGGCGCGTATCATCGGCGAAAGTCTGGGAATCCCCTGTGTGAGAGGATATGAGCTTTATCAGGAACTGAACGTGCTTCGCAGAGGTGCGACAGCTTTGCTCAATGCAAGATTGCTTCCGGTCATGGAGGAATTTTTCGCTTCCATCGATGCATCGCTGGCAGAGATGAATTTGCATCTGCCTATCGTCATCGTCAGGAGTGACGGTACCATTATGAGCAAGGAGTTTGCTGCACAGAGGCCGGTAGAAACCTTGCTTTGCGGTCCAGCTGCCAGTATTATCGGTGCTATGGAGCTTTCCAGCTATGAGGACGCATTGATTGTAGACATCGGCGGAACTACCAGCGATGTAGCATTTGTCAAAAATGGTGTGCCCGTTTCTACAGAGGGAGGCATTACGATTGGCGAGTGGAAAACAATGGTAAAGGGCGTTTCTATTGATACTTTCGCGCTTGGCGGCGACAGTGCGGTCAAGTATAAGGGACGGAATCTTTACCTGGAAAAACGCCGCTATATTCCGCTCTGTATGCTGGCAAGTCAGTATCCGGAAGTGATAAAAAAGCTGAAAACGCTGGTACATATGGATCAGCCTTTCAGCTATCCGGCTCATGAGTTTTTCGTGTTGATGGGAATGCCGGAGAATCTAGCTAGATATACGATCGCAGAACAGCGTTTTATTAAGGCGCTGGCTTTAGGACCGTTGATTTTTAAGGACGCTGCAGATGCGGCAAGAATCAGTCCGCATGTTTTGCATATGAAGCGTCTTGAGGACGAAGGGATTGTTATGCGTGCGGGGATGACACCTACTGATGCAATGCACGTGTTTGGCGACTATACGGAGTTTGACTGCGAAGCCAGCAGGCTGGGTGCGGCATACCTTTCTAGCGTAACAAAGCTGCCTGCTGAGGAGGTTTGCAAGGAGATTTACAATCTGACAAAGTCCAGATTATACAGTAATCTGGTGCGGATTCTGATGAAATATAAGACGGGAAAAGATCTTACGGAAGAGGAAACAGAGCAGTTGGAAAAGCTGACGACAATGATTTTTTCAGATCAAGTTTCTGGAAGTGGATCCTGCCTGATTCCATCATTTGTGACACCGTCCAGGCTCATTGGAATCGGTGCCCCGACAAAGATTTTTATGGAAGATGTGGCAAGGCTTCTTGGCACTGAGGCAGATTTCCCGGAAGCAGGCAAGGTTGCAAACGCTATCGGTGCGGCTATGGGGAATATCAGCACAGAAAGTACGATTATCATCGAACCGTACAAAGGCATCAAGAGTTCCTATTTGACCTACGTGATTACCGGCGGTGAAAAAACTTTCTCTATTCCTGAATATAGCGAAGCAGTAGAGGCAGCAAAGCGACTGGCAAAACAGGCGGCAGAGAAGCGAGCAAGGCAGCAGGGAGCCTTAGGGACCATTGAAGTGGAGCTCACGGTTAAAGAAAATACTTATCAGAGGAATAAATATGCACATCCGGAACTTTTAGATACGAAGGTTACCGCCAAAGCTCTTTGGGAGCGGGAATAAATAAAAACTGCGAGAAAAACGCTGTGGCCTGTGGGCTACAGCGTTTTTACTTCTATTATAGTCAGGGTATCATCTGCTACCTGAAACCGCACATCAAAGCCTGCGAAACGGATTCCGTAAATCCGCTGCGAGTCGCTCTGGTATGAAGGACGTGGATCCTGTGAGAGTACTTCTAAAAGTCCTTTTTGCAGTTTCTCTGGAATCGCAGAACGCAGCGGTGCGGGAAAATTCACCTTCAGCTGATAATTTCTGGTTTCTTCCTGAAAGCCACAGACGGCATCCGAATGGCAGTCCGTTGTGATATACGGTTTTATGTCATAAATCGGTGTGCTATCCATTAAATCTGCGCCGGAAACGATAATCACTGGACCCAATTTCGGATCCTGCTTGATTTCTTCTATGCGAACTGATGAGAGAGCAAGACCGTTGGGTCTGAAGGAAGAGCGGGTTGCAAAGACCCCAACTCGTTTGTTTCCTCCAAGGCGCGGCGGGCGCACCGTAGGCGACCAGTTTTTTTCGGTAATCTGAGGGTTTTCTGAAAATCCCCAGATAAGCCAAATGTGTGAAAAGCCTTCCAGACCTCGAAGAGAATCCATGCTGCGGTAGGGCTTTTCAAAGATAATCCTGGATTCTATGCCCTGGGCAAGCCCGCTCTGACGGGGAATACCGAATTTATCAGGAAATACGCTCTCCATGTGAGCGATAGGCGAAATCAGCAGATTCATTTATCTGTCTTCCCAGGCTTTTTTTACAGCGGCAGCGAGAGCATTGGCAGCATCTTTGTTAAATACGGTCGGCAGAATATTTTCTGGGCAAAGTTCGTCTGCAGGAATGCTGTCAGCCAGTGCATAAACTGCAGCGATGAGCATGTCCTCGGTGATGGTTGTAGCCTTTGCATCGAGAGCGCCGCGGAACAGCGAAGGGAATACCAATACATTGTTAATCTGGTTTGGATAGTCGGAACGACCTGTGCCGACTACTGCAGCGCCAGCAGCCTTTGCATCATCCGGGAAAATTTCTGGAACAGGATTTGCCATAGCGAAGATGATTGGATCTTTTGCCATGGTTTTTACCATATCAGAAGAGAGGACGCCTGGTGCGGAAACACCGATGAATACATCAGCATCAACAACAGCTTCTTTCAGACTGCCCTCTATATTGTCAGGATTGGTGAAGTCAAGAAGTTCTTTCTTGGCGCTGCTCAGCTGTCTGTGAGCGGAAACAATGCCTTTGCTGTCGCAAATTAAGATATCTCGGCACCCTAGATTATATGCCATTTGAGCGATTGCGCTGCCTGCTGCACCAGCGCCATTAATGACAATTTTGCAGTTCTCCATGGCGCGACCTGTGATACGCAGCGCATTGATCAGAGCAGCACAGGTAACGATGGCGGTACCGTGCTGATCATCGTGAAATACCGGGATATTCAGTTCTTTTTTCAGTCGTCTTTCTACCTCGAAGCAGGCAGGGGCAGCGATATCTTCCAGGTTGATACCGCCAAAGCCAGGGGCAATATTCTTTACAGTTGCAATAATTTCTTCAGGATCTTGTGATGCCAGGCAAATTGGGAAGGCATCTATACCTGCAAAATGTTTAAAGAGAATCGCTTTTCCCTCCATAACCGGCATGCCGGCAAGGGCTCCGATGTTGCCAAGCCCCAAAATGGCAGAACCGTCAGTTACGATGGCAACCAGCCTGTCTCTCGATGTGTATTTGGAAGCTGCTTCTGGGTCATCTTTTATGGCAAGACAAGGCGTTGCAACTCCAGGCGTATAGTAGACCGCTAAATCTTCTGCGTCTTTCAGTTCTACTCGAGAGGTAATTTCAATTTTGCCGCCAGCCTTTTCATGACGTTCCAGTGCTAATTTTCCGTAATCCATGTGAATCAGTCCTTTCCTTATATGTAGCTTATAAAATGGGGATGTAAAACCATTATTACTAGATTTTCTGGCCAAATACTTTGGCGTTACCAGTATACAATAAATAGCATAGAAAATCAAATCTCATAGAGTTTTTTCTATATTTTCTTCCAGTAGGTAATTTTACCGTTTAATCCTTAATGCTGTGATTAAAAGTTTACACTTTCCTTTTTATGGAAGATTTGGTATACTATTTATAAATTGCGGATATGCTATGTGATTTATAAAGATAATAAAAATGGAAGGGATGTTATAATAAGAAATGACAAGAGAATATGCCTATGCAGGAATCACAATTTTTCTGTGGGGGTCATCTTTTGCAGTCATAGGACTAATGGTAAAGGAACTGCATCCTATGGTTATGCTCTTTTTCAATAGTTTGGTCGCTTTTTTGTTTTTATTTGCTTTAAATACTGCTCAGGGAAAGTTGAAAAAAGGTCGTAGCGGAATTAAAAAGAAGGAGCTGCACGTTCTAGTGTTGCTGGGACTGATGACCTTTTTCTATAATGCGATGATTAACAGCAGTCTCGGATACTTAAAAGCGCAGCAGTCCAGTGTCATTAATTATTTATGGCCGTTTTTTCTGGTGATTTTTTCCTGTATCCTTTTAAAGGAGAAAATGACTGTTTGGAAAGGGCTGGCACTTTTAATTTCTTTCCTTGGTGTAGCTATCGTAGTGACAGAAGGAAATCTTGATAATTTGAGTGGTATCAGTCTTCCCGGGGTATGCCTTGCTGGTGGAGCAGCAGTATGTTATGGTCTGTTCTGCGTGATAAATAAAGGCGTTTCCGCCGATAATTTTGTAGGAATGATGTTGTATTATTTGATTTCTACCGTTGCATCGCTGATTGCATTACTGACACAGCAAATCGAAATTCCGGTGCTAACACTGCCGCAGTGGGGCGGTGTCTTATGGACAGGGGTGTTGGTTTACGGACTGAGCTATGCCCTTTGGGCAAAAGCCTTACAGACCGGAAACATAGCGATTATTTCCAATTTGGCGTATATTACTCCGGTGGCTTCCCTTGTTTGGATTTACTTCCTCATGGGAGAGAAAATCGAACTGTTTGCAATCGCAGGATTGTTGTTTATTTTAATTGGTATCGCAGTGCAAATCTTCGGGGAGTATAAAAAACTTCCGGGCAAAGTGCGTGCGACTGAATGACTTGCACCATTTTCCTTATAAATAGCTTGTATGGTGCGCTTTTCAGCAGGTTACTGCTGCCACCTGCACCATTTTTCGAAAAAACACAGTCAATGGTGCGAAATTTTTTGTACACTACTTAAATTTATGTATTTTAAGGAACACAAAGGAAAAAGCTGGAAATTCTATTTTCCAGCTTTTTCTAATTTATAGCCTTTGCACTATTTTACTTGCCTAGTTTTGCATCATTGTCCTCACATTTGGATTTAATGGTGCAGGAAACTTACCGTTCTACCGAAGGCAGACTGTCGAATCCGATTTGCAAATCTTCATCGGTCGGTACGTAGTCATTCATGGTACCGTCATTGAACTGTTCGTATGCTTTCAGGTCAAAGTAGCCGGTTCCGGTCAGACCGAAGAGAATGGTCTTTTCTTCACCTGTTTCCTTGCAGTGGAGCGCTTCGTCGATAGCAGCTTTGATAGCGTGGCTGCTTTCCGGTGCAGGCAGAATGCCTTCCACTCTGGCAAAATCGCTTGCAGCTTTGAAGACTTCGGTTTGTTCGTAGCTTCTTGCTTCCATCATGCCCTGATCATAAAGTTCAGAAAGAATTGGACTCATGCCGTGGTATCTAAGACCGCCTGCATGGTTTGGAGAAGGAATAAAGCCACTGCCCAGGGTATACATTTTAGCCATCGGCGTTACTTTTCCAGTGTCGCAGAAGTCATAAGCGTATTTACCTCTGGTCAGACTCGGGCAGGAGGCAGGCTCTACTGCGATGAATCTGTAGTCTTTTTCTCCGCGGAGCTTTTCACCCATGAATGGGGAAATCAGTCCGCCCAGATTGGAGCCGCCGCCGGCGCAGCCGATGATAATATCAGGGGAAATTCCATATTTGTCCATGGCAGCCTTTGCTTCCAGACCGATGACACTCTGATGAAGGACAACCTGAGAAAGTACGCTTCCCAGCACATATCTGTATCCATCTTTCGATAAAGCTGCTTCAACAGCTTCAGAAATAGCGCAGCCCAGACTTCCTGTAGTTCCCGGATGCTCTGCAAGGATTTTCTTGCCGATTTCAGTTGTATTGGAAGGGGAGGCAGTTACGTTAGCGCCGTAGGTTCTCATCACTTCTCGTCTGAACGGTTTCTGTTCGTAGGATACCTTTACCATGTATACGTTACAGTCAAGACCGAGATAAGCGCATGCCATGGAAAGGGCAGTACCCCATTGACCGGCACCGGTTTCTGTGGTGACGCCTTTTAGACCTTGTTTCTTAGCATAGTATGCCTGAGTGATTGCGGAGTTCAGCTTGTGACTGCCGCTGGTATTGTTTCCCTCGAATTTATAATAAATCTTTGCCGGGGTTTGCAGCTTTTCTTCGAGGCAGTAAGCGCGAACCAGCGGGGAAGGACGATACATCTTGTAGAAGTCCTGAATTTCCTGCGGAATATCGAAGTAAGGGGTATCGTTGTCCAGCTCCTGCTTTACAAGCTCTTCGCAGAATACCGGCGTCAGGTCAGCTTCAGTTACAGGCTGCAGCGTTGCAGGATTCAGCATTGGCGCAGGCTTTTTCTTCATATCTGCCCGAACGTTGTAATACTGCGTTGGCATCTCGTTTTCTTCCAGATAAATTTTGTAAGGGATTTTCTTTTCGTTGTTCATGTCTTCTTTCTCCTTTCAATTGTGCGCGGGAGAGGGGTGTATTTTAGCTCAAAAAGCAGAAAACTCCTGTCCCAGACGATATCTGCTGGGACAAGAGTATAAATTTCTCTTGCGGTGCCACCCGGCTTGACGATAGGTTTACCCTGTCATCCACTCTGCGCATACTATCATATGCCGACTTTGGTTACGAAGTGTCCTTCTCCGTCGCCCCTACTGCGGCATCGTGAAAAAGATAGCCGGTTCGGTTTGCCCTCAGGAGTCCATTCAGTTCTGTCTTTGCCTGCTGTAATCTCACCATCTACAGCTCTCTCAAAGGTAAGTCTCAAAGCTTACTACTCTCCATCAAAGGTTTAGCTCATATTTAATTCTTCCCTATCATAACACCGGAATTGGTAGTTGTCAATAAGTTTTTGTAAAAAACACAAAAATATTTTGTGAAATGTGTGGAAGTTATACAAATCCATGAGACTGATACATGTATTCTGAAATAATATAAATCAAATATAAAATAAAATAAAATAATTATTGACTTCAAGTTACGAATGTAGTAATATCGAATAAACAGTAAATTGTTTTAAGGAAATGGAAATAGGATTTAAAAGGATGTTAACCATGTATAAAGGATTTGAAAAGAAATCAAACAGGATGGTAACATGTATTTGTATCGCTACATTGGTGATACTGCAATTAGGACTATGTTTTGACCGGAACACAGTTTATGCAGAGGAAGAGAAGGAGGCATATATTGTTATCACAAAGGATGGTGACAGTATTGAGAAGCTGAAAGAAGAATACAATGTGATAGCTGAAAATGGAGATGCATTAACTGTCGAAATTTCCGATTCTGAAGCTGCTCGTATAGAAACAGATAAAGATATTATTTGTGTAGAAAAGGATTTTACCATAGATACCGAAGTTGAAGCTGGTGAGGATATGGTTAAACCACTTAGTGAAATCTGGAATCAAGATGCGCTGAATATGGAAGCCTCATATTCCAATCAAATTGTAAAAGTAGCAGTGATTGATTCTGGTATTGATGTAACAGATAATATCACAGTGAAGGAAAGGAGAAACTTCATAAAAGATACTCCAGTAACAACACCTTTGTATGAGGATTTTACAGGACACGGGACCAGTGTTGCGAGCATGATTGCGGGCAGCGGAACAGGTAGTGATGTAATAGGTACAGGCGGTAATATTGAATTGCATTCTGCGAGGGTTTTAGATGAAAATAAGCAAGCACCTATCAGTAGCGTAGTTGAAGCAATCTATTGGGCAATAGAGAAGGATGTGAAGGTTATCAACATCAGTTTTGGTACGCAGATTTATTCAGAGGCACTAAAGACTGCGATTGATACAGCAACAGACAAGGGGATTCTTGTTGTAGCAGCTGCAGGAAATCGTGGAACACAGGGGGTTGACTATCCGGCAGCTTTCGAAAATGTACTGGCTGTGGGATCTGTAAATGCAGCAGGAAATGTCAGTGATTTTAGTGCAAAGGGTGAAGAAGTTGATGTCATGGCTCCTGGAGAGGCTGTATTGGCACAGGCAAACTTTGGAGAAGATTTAGTTCTATCCGGGACTAGTCTTGCAGCACCGCAAGTTGCAGGTATTGCAGCACGACTTTGGAGCAAAGATGTGGCAAAACCAGCAACTTTTATTAAGACTCTAATCAAGCTTAGTGCAAAAAAATTGAATCCGCAGGAAGTGGATATGGGCTGGTGGATTATGGATATGCTTTAGAGATTTATGATGAGGTTTATGCACAGTTTGAAGAAATTGCTAGTGAAAAGAATGGGCATGTTGAAGAAACGAATATTCCACAGGAAGTAGATTTAGCTGAATCGTCTATTTCAGAGGTGAAAGAGGTTGCGTCAACTGAGAGTGTTCAAGAAGATGAAACAGATGTGGAGAGTGTGGAGGAACTTTCGGGAGAAGAAAGTGTTGGTGATGAAATTCACAAAGAAATCAGCGAAGAGGTGTCATTGGAGCCTCCGGTAAAGTCGGAGGATGAAATAAAGATTTTACCTGATGTTGAGAGCATTTCATTTGAGAAAATCGCAATGGAGCAAATTGAGGTTGCAGAGAATTTCGAACCAGTAGAGGATTTGAGTGATCCGATAGTGGATGGGAGTTGGGGATCTGAAGTGCATACTGCCTTTACGGGAAACGCAGCATTTAAACAAGGTGCTGTTTATGCAGATAACAAAACGCTTCATGCATTTGTTCAAGGAATAACAGGACATCCCGAGTTTCATGGATATGCATGGCATGATGATGCAGGAGGAGCACTCGGAACAGGGGATTGTAATTATATGGCTAACTATATGTTTCTTGTAAAAATTGCAGCAGCATATGGAAGAGGTGAAGGATATACTTCTGTTTCAAGGTCTGACGTTCCAGGACTTAATAAAATCTGTTATGATGAGATTCGTGCAGGAATTCAGGGGATACTTGACAGAGATAAAACATTATCGAGTGGCAATGCAGATATTGCAATTTGGGGGAAGAGTGATGCAAATCAGAAGGCTTTTGTGATGGGACTTGCAATGCATGTTGCAACAGATACATTTGCACATTCTGCCTTTGATAAATCATCGGTTGGATCATTAATGACTTGGCATAGGATTAAACACCCTAGTGCTGATGATATCACGATTCGTTCTGGAAGATATGACATTGCTAAAGCAGTCATCTCTAAAGTAGTTGATCGCCAGAATGGAAACCGATCAGGCTACGATACCTGCAATGACTTTCATAGTGAGAATTCATCGCATTATAAGATGCTTGATTTTAGAATTACAAAGATGAAAACTTTTGCAGAAGATTCGGGATATACAAACGCAACTGTATTAAGCGATTTTGGAAAGTTGCAATCACAGTAAGTTGAGTTATAGGAAATTTTAATGTAGTATGATGGAGAGGAAATATATAAGTGTGGACAAGTTTTTCACCAAGAAAAAATACAAAGTATATATTGCATTAATTATCGTTTTTGCTGTAATTTATGCCACCTATGAAAGACCGCAGTCTTCGGGGGAAATCCCTGACTGTGAAGCACTGGCACCGGTTCTGGCAGAAGCAGATTTTAATGGGTGGGATATTGATGAGAATACAATCAGCTTGTCAGATAAACAGAAAATAGCTTATCACAAGTACGGTTTTCGGAAAAAGCTGGTTGTAAAAGAACCTACGGTGTTGACTCAATATATTTGGGAAGATGGCAGTGAAAAAAATCTGCATTATGGTATTTATCGTGATGAGCAGCTGACAAAAGCAATCAGTGAAGTTGACATGGGATATAATCGAAAAGCGTCGGGGGCGATGGAAGAGGGCGCAGAGGAAAAGGATTATCCTAAGTATCAGGAAATGATTATAGAAACCCTTGAAAGGGGGACTTACTATATTGGTGTTTATACCATAAATGCAAAAGACGAGTTTGATTTTGCTTACCGCAGTCAATACTGCACGCTGCAAGAAGTATATCAACTCAAGGAAAACCAGGAACAGCATTTCTTTATCTGTAAATCTGTTCAGGAAACATTTTTTAAAATTGAGGCAGCGAGCAATCAGAAAATAGAAATTACCAGTACCTGCGAAACAGAAGATTTGCAGTTATGTCATGAGGATTTTTCTCTGATTGAAACCCTTGAAAAAAAGGAATCAGGAAAGGGGAATCTCTATACGGTTGAATTTCCGAAAGAGGGTATATATTATTTGAAGCACACTGGAGAACTTGATTTGCATCCATCTAACAAGGCACTGAATCCATGTTGTATATCGTATCACAGGATATACGACTGAATAGCGTACTAAGACATTCGTTATAATTTCTTGAGGATATTGTTATGAAGCGTGATAGAGAGAGTAACTTAAGAATCAAAAAATATATAATTGCAGCAACGGGCATAGTGGGGTTATTGGTTATATTTTGTTGCATCAGTCTGTTTTTGCAAGGTGATAAGCCTGAGACTATATCCGATTGTCCTGAATTGATTCCTGAAGAAAGTCCGCTTGTGCTTCCCAATGAACGAAGTGAACTTTGCGTTAAGGAATTGGACTTTAAGGAGAAAGAGCGGCTTAGTTATGGAAAATATGGATTTCGATATAAGATTGACATTAAAGAAACGTCTATTTTAATGATGGATGTGTGGGAAGATTCAACATTAAAAAATATTTCTTACGGGGTTTATCGAAGTTCTGAATTGGGAAATCCCGTTGCAGAGGTTCATATTGAAGAAGTGTTAAAGATGGATCTTGATAGTGCGCTGGGAAATCTGACTGAAATACAGCCGAAGCACCAGCCGAGAGAAGGAATTGTACTGAAGCCGGGCGTTTACTATATAGCTGTTTATAGTAAAAATTCCAATGAAGATGCTATTGCAAAGTATGAAAGTCTATTGGCAGTTGTTAATACCGAGCTGTCACTGCAAGAGGGGGAGTGGGGGTTCTTTTTCTCTACGGGAAAAGAACAAAAAACGTATTTTGAAGTCAATGTTCCTGGTTCCGGAATGCTTTATGTTGACAGGGATTTTTGGAGAGTTACTTATGATATCCAGCTTTGTGACGCTGAAAAAAATTCGATTCAAAAGCCTATCTTAGAGCCGTCGGGTCAGGAAAAAGGACACCAGAAAGCTAAGTTCTCTGTTTCTGAATCAGGGGTCTACTATTTACAAGTTGTTTCTGATGATTCGAGTCCATCCTGCTGGGCTAATGAAATCAGATATAGATTTGTATCAGAATAAGAACTGTCATCTTTAAAAATCCGCACCATGCTGTCGTATTTCAGCAAAAATGGTGCGGATTTTTGTTTTTGCGTTTTGAGAACCTGCACCATTTAGTTCATATCAGTGCAAAATGGTGCAGAATCCTCATTACCCCAAACTCACATCCAAAATCATCATAATCAGAAACCCCGCAATAAAGCCCAGGGTGGCGGTTTTGTCGCCTTCACACATCTGGGCTTCCGGCAGCAGTTCCTGAACGACAACATAAATCATCGTGCCAGCCGCAAAAGCTAGAAGCAGCGGCATCAGCGGCGTAATGAGGGTTGCAACAACTGCTGCCAGTACGCCGAAAATCGGCTCTACAATGGCAGACATACTGCCGATGAAAAAGGCTTTTTTCTTGCTCATTCCGTCTTTAATCAGAGGAAGGGCAACAGCAGTGCCTTCTGGATAATTTTGAATACCGATACCAAGGGCAAGCGCAGCTGCACCGGAGAAAAGGGCGGGATCAGCATCGCCTGCAAAGGCGAGAGAAAATGCGAGACCTACCGCCATACCTTCCGGAATATTGTGGATGGTGATGGCAAGCACCAGCATCAACGTGCTTTGTTTCAGACTGACCAGTTTTCCGCTGGAGAGTCTGCGCATGTAAGTACGCTTCATATAAGCGTCAGCAATCAGAAGAACCATGACGCCAAGCAGGAAGCCGCCAGTGATAATCAGCCAGCTGATTTGTCCGTTTTCCTCCGCTCTGTCTATGCCTGGAAGGAGCAGCGACCAGACGGAAGCTGCCACCATAACACCGCCTGCAAAGCCGAGGAAGACGCACTGTACACTGCTGCTGACCTCTTTCTTAACCCAAAAAACATTAAGGGCACCCAGCGAAGTTACCGAGAAGGTGAACAGGGTGCCCAGTAAAGCCCATATGATTCCGTTCATATCATTCTATCACTCCAAACTCATAAAAATATTTCCATTGCTATATGTTATTCTTATGAATCGGCAGCGGATTTGGTACGTCGTCCACTAACGAATTTGACCGTTTCCTGTGATGATGTATTTATAAGATACCAGTTGACCTACGCCCATAGGACCTCTGGCATGAAGTTTCTGGGTGGAAATGCCGATTTCCGCGCCCAGCCCCATTTCGCCGCCATCAGTAAAGCGGGTGGAAGCATTGTGATAAACAGCTGCAGAGTCGACAGAGATAAGAAATTTATCTGCTGCCTCTTGATCGCCGGTCACAATGCAGTCGCTGTGGTGGGTGGAGTACTGCTCGATGTGAGCAATGGCTTCTTCTATAGAGTCGACCACCTTTATGCCGAGAATGAAATCGAGATATTCCTGCCCCCATTCTTCAGAAGCGGCAGGGGTTGCGGACGGCAGGATTGCAAGAGCTGCACTGTCTCCGTGAAGGGCAACATTTTTTTCGGAAAGGCGCTCAGCCATGGCAGGCAGAAAACGCTCTGCGATATCTTTGTGCACCAGCACCTTTTCAGCAGCGTTACAGACGGAAGGTCGGGAAGTTTTCGCATTGAAGACGATGTCCAGAGCCATATTGATATCAGCAGCTTTATCTACATAAATGTGGCAGTTGCCGGCGCCGGTTTCTATTACAGGCACTTTTGCGTTATCTACGACGGAACGAATCAGTCCAGCGCCACCTCTGGGAATCAGCACATCCAGGTATTCGGTCAGGGTCATCATTTCGGAAGCCGACTGTCTGGAAGTATCGGAAACCAGCTGTACGCAGTTGATATCTAGGGCTGATGCAGAAAGGGCGCTTCGCATAATTTCGGTAATCGCCTGGTTGGAATGAAATGCTTCTTTTCCACCGCGGAGAATACAAGCGTTACCTGCTTTGATGCAGAGGGCTGCGCAGTCGCTGGTGACGTTAGGGCGAGCTTCAAAGATGATACCGCAAACGCCCAGAGGCACTGCAGTTTTTTGAATATGTAAGCCGTTTGGCAAATCTCTTTCTTCTAGAATTTCTCCCACAGGGTCTTTCCATTTGGAAACTGCGATAACCGCATCAGCCATGGAAGCGATACGTTCTGCAGTCAAAGTCAGTCTGTCTATCATAGAAGGGGAAAGAACACCGCAGGCAGCTTCAAGGTCTTTTTCGTTAGCGGCGAGAATATCTTCTGTGTGATTGACAAGGGCGTCAGCAATCAGCTCAAGCGCTGCAGTCTTGTCTTTTTCGTGGGCAGTGCGAAGAGCACGTTCAGCCTGTTTGGCACGCTGCCCCATGGTTTCTAAAGTAGTCAAGCAATGTTCCATAATCTAGTCCTCCAAATTTCCAAAAATCGTTCCGATGTCTTTTCCATCAAATAAGTCGTATAGATTTTCCGGACGGTCACCAGCAATGACACAGCACGGGATTTTCGCACCCGTAGAAATCTGTGCCGCACTGACTTTTGTTGCCATACCGCCGGTACCAAATTTGGAACCGGCGCCACCTGCGAGGGTGGTGATTGCATCATCGATGACAGGCACGTGGGCGATGCGTTTTGCGTCGAGGTGCTTTCTAGGATCTTTGTCGTAAAGCCCATCAATATCGGTTAAGATGACCAGAAGGTCTGCGTCTGTCAATGTAGCGACGATGGCAGACAGGGTGTCATTGTCGCCGATACTGAGTCCCTCTAGTTCGTCAGTGGCAACGGTGTCGTTTTCGTTGACGATAGGAATAATACCGAGGGCAATCAGTTCAGAAAAGGTATTCTGAACGTTTTCTCGGCTTCGGTCGTTGTCTACGATATCTGCGGTGAGCAGAATCTGGGCTACAGTCTGACTGAACTCACCGAAAAACTTATCGTACATAAACATCAACTCGCACTGTCCAATGGCAGCCAGCGCCTGTTTTTTGCTGGTTTCTTCGGGCCGAGTTGAAAGTCCCAGCTTGCCGATGCCGACACCGATAGCGCCGGAGGAAACTAGAATGATTTCTTTTCCGGCATTCTGCAGATCGCATAGGACTTTGCAGAGGTTTTCGATGTGGCGCAGGTGCATTTTGCCGCCAGCGTGAGTCAGAGTAGAGGTGCCTACTTTGACGACGACTCTTCGACTATTTGTAATTTTATCTTTATTCATGAAAAATCTCCAAG
Organism: Senimuribacter intestinalis; assembly: GCF_943192965.1. Taxonomy (NCBI): domain Bacteria; kingdom Bacillati; phylum Bacillota; class Clostridia; order Peptostreptococcales; family Anaerovoracaceae; genus Senimuribacter; species Senimuribacter intestinalis. The sequence goes on along the minus strand of NZ_CALPCF010000012.1, from coordinate 53,445 downwards.
CTTCTATCTAAAATCCCATTGATATGGGCGATGAGTGTACCGTAATTGGTAAAGGGAACGCCAGCTTCCTTGGCAAGTTCCATGCGAGAAAGCACTTCCCGCTCGTTTAGCATGCAGCCGCCGCAGTGGACGACCAGGGCGTAGGGGGATAAATCCTGCGGAAACTGCCCACCACTGGTGAAGTGAAAATCCAGCTTTTTTCCCGTAAACTTCTCAATCCAGCCGGGCAGTTTTACGGTGCCGATGTCTTCGCACTGCCTGTGGTGTGTACAGCCTTCTGAAATGAGTACCCGGTCGCCGTCAGAAAGCGTTGGCAGATGATGGGCGCCTTTTGACGCCGTTTCCAGAATACCTTTGAATCTCGCCATCAAAATGGAAAAGGAAGTCAAAGGTACGCTGCGGGGAACGATTTCCTTCACCTGATGAAATGCTTGACTATCAGTAACTACCAGAGCAGGGGGGGCTTTCAGCGCGGAAAGACAGGCGGAAAGTTCCGGTACCTGAGTTACCATAGAAATAGCGTGGGTGTCCAGAATATCGCGAAGGGTCTGCACCTGAGGCAGAATTAGTCTGCCCTTTGGGGCGGATTCGTCGATTGGCGTAACTAAAATCACCACATCATTTTTACTTAGCTTATCTCCGATGAGTTGCTTGACAGGTGCAGTAGATTTTCCCAGCTGTGCTAGTTTTTCTTTTAATTCTGTAATGCCGCTGCCGGCTTTTGCACTGACTGCAAGGAACGGAAAATCAAAATCCTTTGTGCCGGGGACAGCTGCAAGGAGGTCAGTTTTGTTCAGTACGATGATGTAAGGAATCTGTTTTTTCTTCAGTAGTTCCATCAGAGAAAAATCGTCTGAGGATGGTTTTTCTGCAGCGTCGATGACCAGCACTGCAACATCGGTCTTTGCCAGTATCTGATAGGTTTTTTCTACCCGCTTTTCACCGAGGATGCCTTCATCATCAAGGCCTGGCGTATCGATAATTACTACAGGTCCCAGAGGCAGCAGCTCCATGGCTTTGCTGACCGGGTCGGTGGTGGTGCCTTTTACGTCAGATACGATGGAAAGGGACTGATCGGTCACTGCATTGACCAGACTGGACTTTCCGGCGTTGCGCCTGCCGAAAAAGCTGATATGCACTCTGTTTGCGCTGGGGGTCTGGGAAAGACCCGACAAATTAGAATCTGAAGTCTCTCTTGCCATGTTCTATCTCCTTGATGTATTCTTCTGCAATTTGACGCACTTTTTCTTTCGGAATGTTGCAAAGCTCCTTTTCAATTAGGGCTTCGCCGACTTTACGGGTATCTGCGGAAGCGTAGTCCACCAGATATTCTTTCAGGGTCATCAGCGCGTTTGGATGGCAACAGTTTAGAATTTGTCCGTTTTTGCAGAGGGTCATGAAGCGGTCTCCAGTTCTGCCTTCTCTGTAGCAAGCGGTACAAAAACTTGGAATATAGTCCATATCCATGAGCCATTTTACTACTTCGTCCAGCGTTCTTTTGTCGTCGGTTTCAAACTGTGCGGAGTTTTCTTCTTCCGGCTCTTCTTCGTCGTAGCCGCCGACGCTGGTTCTGGAAGCACCGCTGATCTGGGAAATGCCCAGGTGCAGCGCGCGGGCGCGCATTTCCTGACTTTCTCTGGTAGACATGATCATGCCGGTATACGGAACAGCGATTCTGATGATGGCGATAATTTTTGCGAAGAGGTCGTCGGTAATACCGCCGTCTACGCCGCCGTCAAAGTCGGAAGGGTCTACATCGTCTGCAGGTCTGATCCTCGGCACGCTGATGGTGTGCGGCCCGACGCCGTGTACTGCTTCCAGATGTTCTGCATGCATGAGAAGACCGGCAAGCTCGTAGCGGTAGAGATCAAGACCGAACAGTACGCCAAGACCGACATCGTCGATGCCAGCTTCCATGGCTCTGTCCATAGCTTCTGTATGCCAGTTGTAGTTGTGCTTCGGTCCGGTCGGATGCAGCTGTTCGTAGCTTTCTTTGTGGTAGGTTTCCTGGAACAGAATATAGGTACCGATGCCGGCATCTTTGAGCATTTTGTACTCTTCTACAGTAGTTGCGGCAATGTTCACATTGACACGGCGGATATCGCCGTTTTTATGGTGAATGGAATATACGGTTTTAATACATTCCAAAATGTATTCGATTGGGTTGTTGACAGGGTCCTCTCCGGCTTCCAGGGCAAGACGTTTGTGTCCCATATCCTGCAGGGCGATGACCTCTTTTTTGATTTCTTCCTGGGTCAGTTTTTTTCTTGCGATATGCTTGTTCTGATGGTGGTACGGACAGTAGACACAGCCGTTGACGCAGTAATTGGAAAGATACAGCGGCGCGAACATGACGATACGATTGCCGTAAAAGTCTTTCTTAATCTGTTCTGCCAGTGCGTACATTTCCTCGGTAATCTCTGGGTCTTCGCAGGAAAGCAGAACGGAGGCTTCTCTGTGGCTTAAGCCTTTGCGAAGGGCAGCCTTATCTAAAATGGAGCGAACCAGTTCTTTGTTGTACTTATTTGCGTCGGCATAAGCGAGGGTGTCTAGAATTTCCTCGTGACTGATAAATTCTTCTGCGTGTAATGATTTTGGATTGTACATGATATTTTTACTTCCTTTCTTTCGGGTCAGAATCTCTTTCCCGTTAGGTTTTAGTTCATTTTATGTCAGGATAGTCGCCGCGTGCGGTCACTATCTCATAACCAATTCTTTCAACTTGTTTCTTTAATTGTAAAATACCCTCAGCACTTTCTGCGCCGGTGGCGATTTTATTGTCGTAGAGCCGATAGTTTTTCCGGACAGAAGCCGGAGAAAGGTTGGGCATGATGACGTTGGCGCCTGCACAGATGCCGCGAAGCCTGCCGTCTTCCGATGCCGTTCCGAGGGCTGTGGTTGCTGGGAGCAACGCTTTTGGCAAAAGGAGCCTAATGATGGAAAGAAGCTTTACGGTCAGGTCAGCAGAGCCGGCATACTCCTTTTCAAAGGGCGTGCCTGCAGCCGGAATGAAAGGTCCGATTCCAATCATATGAGGCTGAAATTCTACTAGAAACCGCAGGTCTTTCAGGATATGTTCTATGGTCTGACCTGGAGAGCCGACCATAAAGCCGCAGCCTACCTGATAGCCAATTTCTTTTAGGTGCTGCAGACATTCCATGCGGTTTTCAAAGGAAAGGTCCTGCGGGTGCAGTTTTTGATAATGTGCTTTGTCTGCGGTCTCGTGACGCAGCAGATATCTGTCTGCGCCGGCATCAAAAAGTCTCTGATAGCTTTCCTGGGAGCGTTCACCTGCAGACAAGGTGATGGCACAGTCTGGGTGGGCAGCGCGAATTGCTTCGACCAGTGACGCCAGTCTGTCATCATTCCAATAAGGGTCTTCACCGCCTTGCAGAACAAAGGTGCGAAAGCCAAGTTCGTAGCCGTTTTCGCAGCACTGCAGAATTTCTTCCGGTGTTAGCCGGTAACGAGTCACGGACTTGCAGCCTTTGCGGATACCGCAATAATAGCAGTCATTTTTGCAGTAGTTGGTAAATTCGATGAGACCTCTGATATAGACATGGTTTCCGAAGGTTTGTCGACGCAGGATATCTGCTTTTTCCTGCAGATACTGGTTTTTCTCAGGGGAATCACAGGCAAGCAGTGCAAGGAGTGCGTCATCTTCCGGTACAGTGCCTTTCGCCAAGGCGTCGATGGTGCGCGTTACTGGATTATTCGTTGGCATAGGCGACCTTGCTGCTGATACCCGGCAGCTTTCCAATCTTACCGGACAGCGCGTTGATGATATCTGACGGCGCATCGATGGCTACGCTGATAATATGCATTTCTTTTTCCCTGTAGGGCAGTCCCATTCTGCCGATAATGTAACTGCTGTACTGATGCAGCATATCGTTAAGCTCTTCTACGACATTTAAGTCTTTTACAATAATTGAAATTAATGCAACTCTGTTTTCCATTATAAACCTCCTTGTCATTATTTCTATGATAACATAAAAGTTGTAATATTTATACACAAAGTTTGATAAAATCAAACTTTTCGTGTGAAAAAGAGCCGTGCTTACAAAGGAATGTAATGACGACTCTTTTTCTGAAAGATTTATGAAATATAGTTACTTGCTTTTTTCATCCACAGCGCCAGAAGCAGCATGATCACAGCGCAAATCCAGACGGCTTTTTCGGAAAGCCAGAGACAAAACAAGGTGCCGGGAACTGCGCCTAAAGCAAAAGAAAAGGTCAGTGCCACGAAGGTGCAGACGGTTTTTAAGGATTCTGCGTCTTTTACTGTGAGAAATTTATATAATTTCTGACCGACGTTTCTGATGTTGCCGGTGCAGCTGCTATGTGATTTCAGGAAGGGATGTACGTTTATTAGTGGAAGATAATGCTTCATTTGTAAAGAACGCGCTGCGCATTTCTGACATGCAGGGTGATTTATATTTCAACAGGATTACACTGCTTGCGATTCCGCAGTCACAAAGCAGACTGCTGACGCTGCTTCTTGGATTTGTGGCGGTCTGCGGCAGAAGGAGGGCGGATGATACTGTGACTATTGAACTGGATTTGACCCATCAGATACTCAGCGAAATTCTTCATTTAAATCGAGTTACTGTTTCCAGGTTGATGAGTAATTTTGCCAATGCAGGGGCAGTGGAGAAAATGGGAAGATACTATGTGCTGAATCTTTCAGTAGTTGAGATATTATTGGATGGTGGGACAAACTGCACGGAATGAAGAAAATTTACAATAAAAGGAAAAAATAAAAATATTTTCCTTTTGCGATATAGTATGATATAATACAGGTGTTGTCATACCCAATCCGGCAACGGAAGGGAGGTGTATTCGTGGAAATACTAATTTCTTTTGCCTACTGGCATTATACATTATATCCGACTCAAATGTCAACGATGCACCGCAATTTATTTTTATTATGTAGGAAATATCAAGAAAGTTCACATCTAAGTAGAATCGGCGCAGCCGACTTTCTTATAATCCACGAAAATGACGCGGATTGATTTATTACGGGAGCGGAAGTATAATAGGATTACAAGTATTAACCTAAGTAAAAATATGGAGATAAAGATGAAACGAATCATATGGCGGATTTGGAAATGGCTGCGAGGAGAAAATACAGGAAGGCCTGCAGTTTATATCGGGGAAAAAGGCGGCAGTATTGAGGGAGAAAAACAAATTGCACAGCTGTTGGCAGAATATAAACCGCAGATTACACCACACGAATATGATTTTTCACTTTATGAAAATTATTTAAAAGAGTATTTTGATATAGAGGAATTTGATGCGGAAGAAATGAAGAAAAATCAAATTCATCTTGAAATTTTTGAATACAACTATAGAAATGGTATTTGCTTTATTGAAGGAAAGTTTGAGCCTATTTGCCTGCGGGTTGTAAAGAAACCAGAGAGCCAATGGCCGTACGATGAACCGGATTGGAATCATGGAATTACAGTATATATCGAAAAAAATTCAGGATTCGTGGAGACAACCAGTACTGAACTTTCTGTGGCATTAGGCTTGGTTCGCGGCGTCAGTGAAGAGGAATACAGAACTGACTCCGAGAAGCTGCTGAACCTGATTAGTCTCATGCGGTGGAACGAAATCATTACAGAATAAAGGCGATATCGCATTGACCGACCGGCTTTTTTGCTGTAAACTGTTATGCAGAAAGAAGAAGGAGACAGATCAATCATGGAAAAAAATAAAATTTTGCTGGTAATCGATATGCAGAAGGACTTCGTAACAGGAGCTTTGGCAAATAAGGAGGCACAGCAGATTATTGAAAATATAAAGAAAAAAATCGAAAGCTACAAAGAGAGCGGCTTGCCGGTATTTTTTACACGGGATACCCATGGCGAGGACTACCTGAATACCCAGGAGGGCAGGCTGCTGCCGGTCCCGCACTGCATCAAGGGCAGCGATGGATGGCAGATTATTGATGAACTGGCGGATTACGTAGCCGAAGGAAACACGCTAGACAAACCGTCTTTCGGCTGTCTCGATTTACCAAAGTGGCTTTGCGATAAGCTGGCGGGAGCATCACCAGCGGAAATTGAACTTTGCGGCGTTTGCACAGATATCTGCGTGATTTCCAACGGAATGATTTTGAAGGCTGCTTATCCTGAGACGCCAATTACCGTGGAGGGTTCCTGCTGTGCCGGTGTAACGCCGGAGAGCCATAACAACGCCCTTGAAGCGATGAAAATGTGTCAGATTTTAGTGAGGTAGAAAGATGTATCAGTTTGATGTAGAAAAGGTAACGAGGGATGTGATTTCCTGGATTCAGGAATTTTTTGAAGTAAACGGAAAGGATTGCAAGGCAGTTGTTGCCATCAGCGGCGGAAAAGACAGTTCTGTGGTAGCTGCACTTTGCGTAGCCGCACTTGGAAAGGACAGAGTGTTCGGTGTGCTTCTGCCAAATGGCGAGCAGGCGGATATTGACGCGTCTAAGCTGCTGGTATCCCATCTTGGAATAGACCATACTATTATTAATATTAAAGCAGGATTTGACGGACTGCTCGGAGAAATTACAGATAAGCTACCTTGTGAGGTGACAAAGCAGACGAGGACCAACCTGCCGGCGAGACTTCGTATGGCGGCAACTTACGCTGTGGCGCAGTCCATGAACGGACGTGTTGCCAACACCTGCAATTTGTCGGAAGACTGGGTAGGCTATTCTACCAGATATGGCGATGCGGCAGGAGATTTCAGCCCGCTGTCCCATCTTACTGTGCAGGAAGTCAAAGCCATCGGCGCTTACCTAGGCCTTCCTGAAAAGCTGGTGCAAAAGACTCCAATCGACGGACTTTCAGGGCTTTCCGATGAAGAAAATCTGGGATTCACTTATGCGGCTCTTGACACTTATATCAGAACCGGTGTTTGTGAAGATGAGGAAGTCAAAGCAAAGATTGACTATAAGCGCAAAACGAACAAATTCAAGCTGGAACTGATGCCCTCCTTTGCTTATGACGGACCGGTGCTGGCAAAAGACGAGTCTCTGATGTAATCGTAGGGCAGCGCATGGCGTAAAAGCTATACAAAACGGCTCAGCGCTGCTTCATATAGTGGATTTTTGAGATGATAGAGATTGTCTCCAGAAAGTCCATATCACTTTTTCCATAAGGAATCAGCTCTTTTAGCTTACTGATACGATAGCGGATGGTATTTTCGTGTACGAACATTGCCTCCGCTGTTTTTTTGTAGTCCATTTCATATTCGGCAAAGATTCGCATGGTGTCAAAAAGACAGGTGTTGTTTTGTGCGTCAGACTTTTGAATCGGCAGCGTGATGTCATTGTAAAATTCTTCTAGCGCAGGGCTTCCCAAAAAATCCACAAGAATGCGGGCAACACCGAGTTCGCTGTAGTCAATTCGCCCTGCTGCATCAGGTTTGCCGGCAGTAATGCACAGCAGACTTTCTGAGATTGCTCTGCCCGCATCATCCAGTTTATGGGGATTGCTGACACCAATGCGTGCGCCGGGAAAGGCAGTATGGATTTGGTCGGCAGTGTGCTGTATGGTTTTAGCGGCAGTATCGTTTCTGCTGTCCGGGTAGGAAAGCAGAAACAGGATTCCACCGCGAAATTCTGCAGCAAAATTTCTAAGGTCGCGAATGATGATAGAGATGAGATTGACAATATCGCTTGGCAGTACATCTGCTTCGGTCTGTGCGAATAGTGCCGTGATATTTTGCTGGAAGGAAGGGTTAAGTTCTTTCAGAAGATGGTGTTTTTCATCGGCGGAACTGTTGCGGCTTACAATGGTTTCCAGCTTTTCTTCCAGTGTATTTTTCTGCTCCATGGCGATTTTACATTCCATAATGCTTGCAATAACCAGAGAATAGGGGGTGCGGCAATTGAGAAAAATGACGGGAAGACCTGCAGCGTCGCAAAGGGCAATTGCATCTTTTGGCAGCGTATTCATATATTCGTCAAAGACAATGAGTGCAGCGCCTTTTTGTGAAATCAGATAGTCCAGCGTATGCATGATGTAAGAAGTATCGTCTTTCCCATAGTAAAAGAAGGTCAGATAGACATCGCCGGGAAAAAGCTGAATATCTGTATCAATCTCACTGATGGGATTGTCGTAGATATTGATATAGTGAATTTCATTCAGGAGCCCGCTTTTGCCTGCAACCAGACGGTAGCCGCTGAAGATATCCAGGTTCAGGATGTCTGAAACGGTGATTTTTTTCATTTTTTTCCTCTTTTCGACAGTGTTATTTGTATAAATTATAAATGAATCCCGGGAAAAAGCAATAACGAATTGTGAAATTTACAAAAATAAGCTTTCTTTCTTAGGCTTTTCGATAATGACAAGTTATCAGAAAATTGATATGATTGGTGCAATCAAAGAAAAGGAGTTTTTACTATGCTAGAAGAAAACAAAAAGTCAATGGAAGACTTTGCTCTAGAGAGAGTAAAGCCTGAAGACCGAAAAGGGTGGGTTTCACTGGCTGCTGTGCAGACAGGACTGTTTATCTGCGTTCCGAGCCTTCTGCTGGGTGCAATTCTGTCGGCATCTATGCCGCTGTGGCAAGCCCTTGCAGCGGGAATTATCGGGTATCTGCTTACGATTCTCATCTCTTTCTTTCTGGGGATGCAGGGAGCAGATTTGGGGATTCCCAGTGCGGTGATTACCTGCTCAACTTTTGGAACGAAGGGAGCCAGAATTTTAATCAGTTCGCTGCTGGCAATTTCCATGATTGGCTGGTTCGGCATCAACTGCAACGTATGTGGCGATGCATTTTCTAACCTGATGAAAATTGCAACCGGCTTAGAAATTCCAGTAACCATATCCTCTATCATCTGGGGTGTGATTATGCTTCTGAGTGCTGTGTTCGGTATGAATGCGCTGAAAAAGCTGGATTCCGTTTCCATTCCGCTGCTGGTTATCATCATGGTGCTGGGTACTGTGATGGCATTTAGAAAGTTTGGGTCTGGCGGGCTTTCTGTAGAGGTAGAACAGTCCATGACTATGATTCAGGGCATCGGTCTTTCCTTCAGCTTTACGGCAGTGGCTGCTGTCACTTGTTCTGATATTACCAGATTTCAGAAGAGCAGAAAGGAAACTATCAAATCCACTTTCTGGGGAATACTTCCAGCGGCTATTTTTACGCTGGTTTTGGGAATTCTCATGACAAAGGTAGCAAACGATTACGACATTTCGTCTGTACTGGCAACAGTGGGACTGCCGTTTCTGGGCATTATTGTGCTGATTCTGGCAACCTGGACCACGAATTCCCTCAATGCCTATTCTGCGGGACTGGATGTGGTGATGACCTTTAATCTGCCGGATAACAAGAGAAAGCTGGCGACCTTGGTGACCGGTCTTGTAGGCATCGTCCTGGCAGTGCTGGGCATTCTGGGACACATTGAATCGTTCCTGAGCCTGCTGTCCTATGTGTTCTCCGCCATGGGCGGCGTCATGATGGCGGACTACTGGATTGTCGGAAAAGGGAAACCGGAAAGCTGGCACAGAGTGGAAGGCTTCAACTGGACTGGTATTATTTCGACGGTAATCGCTATTGCCATTGCAGCTTTTGTGGTGAAAGTTGACTACTCTGGTTTGCTCTGGGGACTCATCGTTTACCTGATTGTTGAAAAATTCATTCCGTCAAAGTCGAGAGAGCTGGACGGAACAGTGGAATAATTTAGAAGAATTTTGATTGGAGGATAGAATTATGAGAAAGCTTGAAAAACAAGAAATTATTGATATTCTTTATGGTTGCACCATTGTAGGCACTGGCGGAGGTGGAGACTTAGAACTGGGACTTCGCACCATGGAGGAAGATTTTGAACAGGGTAAAGATTTGTACATAGCAAGTGTGGACGAAGTGCCAGATGACGCGTACATTGCAGTGCCGTATATGTGCGGCTCTCCTGCTTCGCTGGAAGGCGGCGGAGAGGAGTATGCCCACCTGCCGCTTCTGGGCTATCCGGAATCGCTGCTGGCATTCCGCACCTTAGAGGATTACTTCGGTCAGAAGTTTTTTGGCGCGGTTTCTACAGAACTCGGTGGTGCAAACACTGCCTTTGCGCTTCACGCAGCCTGCCAGCTGGGTGTTCCTATTATCGACGCTGACCCGGCAGGGCGTTCTGTACCGGAGCTGCAGCACAGCACTTTCTTTGTGAAAGACATTCCTATGGCGCCGATTGCGTTGGCAACACAGTTTGGTGATGCTATGATTGTAAAAGATATTGTAGATGATATGCGTGCGGAGGATATTGTTAGAAGTGTGGCTGTTGCCAGCGGCAACAAAATCGGTGTGGCGGACCATGCTATTACCGGAAAACAGCTTCGCGGTGCAATCATCCCTGATGCCTTGTCTTACACGCTGAAGCTGGGGCAGGCCCTTCGAAAAGCAAAGGAAAATGGTGAAGATGTAGCCGAAAAAGTCTGCGAGGCAGGAAACGGCAAGGTACTGTTCCGTGGTATCGTAAAAGAATGGAAAGTAGAAGAAACTGGAGGCTTTATCTTTGGCGATACTGTACTGGAAGGTACTGGCGCATATGAAGGTCACGAGTATAAGTTCTGGTACAAGAACGAGCATCTAGTTTCCTATCTGGATGGTGAAGTGGACATTACAGTGCCAGATTTAATCTGTGTTGTGGACAAAGACGGCACACCGGTGACTAACCCTAATTACGAGAACGGCATGGAACTGACCGTATTCGTACTGCCGGCACCAGAAATTTGGAAAACGGAAAGAGGTCTTGAAGTATTTGGTCCAAGAAGTTTTGGCTTTGACTTTGATTACGTGCCTTTTAATGAAAGATAAGAGGCGCAGGTGATGAAACTAAAATTTATCATCCCTGTGGTAGGAGATTTTTCTGCATACAGTGAAGAACTTGCCGCATATCTGAAACCTCATCTGACGGCGGAGACGGAACTGGAATTTTCCAGTCTGCAGTATGGGTTTGAAACGGTGGAGACAGAGCTTGCCGGCATGGTAAACGGCAGTCAGGTCGTCATGTCGGTGCGGGAAAATGCGGAGGATTTTGATGGCGTCTTTGTGGACTGTTTTGATGATCCGGGCGTGTATGCACTTCGAGAGATGGGGCTGATACCGGCTGTAGGACCTTATGAAGCAGCGGTAACTACTGCTCTTTCTTTGGGAGAGAGAATCGGCATCATTACTACTGATCAGGCAGGCATTTTAAATGAAGAGAAGAAGGCAAGAGCCTTTGGAGTCTCAGAGCGTATCACCTCTATTCGAGCGCTGGACTTGATGGTGGAAAATATCAAAGAGAAAAAGGAGAGAGTGCTTGCATCTTTGGCAGATCTCTGTGCTGATATGGTGCAGAAAGACAGAGTCAGTGTCATATGTCTTGGCTGTACGGCAATGTACTATATCTACGACGACTTGCTCCAGATTCTTTCTGAAAGACGGATTCGTGTCAATGTCATTGAGCCGGTATTGAACGGCTGTGTGACGCTGGAATCTATGGTGCGTATGGGATTTAACAACTTTGTACCGGGTGAAGTTGCTTTTGATTCGCTGCACTGGTCTCAGACTGAGGGTAGACGGAATTAAGGCTTTCGTGTATAATTGAGTGCATGATAAAGATTTTGCAAAATATCGGAGGATAATACAAAATGATTAAAAGCTTACAGAAATTGCTTGCAATTCCCAGCGTAACCGGAACGCCAGAAGTTTTCGATGCGCTTGCCTGCGCACTAGATATTTGTAAGGAACTGGGATTTCGTACGAAGAATGTAGACGGAAAACTGGGCTATGCAGAAATCGGTGAAGGTGAGGAATTGATGGGTATTCTTTGCCACTTGGATGTGGTGCCGGCAGGAGAGGGCTGGACCTGCGAACCTTTTGCCGGAACGGTAAAGGAAGACCGCATTTATGGACGCGGAGTCATGGACGATAAAGGGCCTGCTATGGCAGCGATTTATGCTATGAAGGATGTGCTGGAATCGGGAAAAAAACTTAACAAGCGCGTTCGTATTATCTTTGGTGTGATGGAGGAATGCGGCGACTGGGAAGATATGGAGTATTACAAGTCCTGTGAGGAAATTCCATCCTTCGGATTCACACCAGACGCTGATTTTCCTGCGATTTATGGAGAAAAGGGCATTCTGATGGCGGTGCTTTCTATGGATGCAGCGAAAGCAGGATTTTTGGAGATTGCCGGCGGTGATGCGCCTAACATGGTGGCGGCATGGGCAAAGGGAAAGCTTTTGGACGGAAGTGTTTTTCAAGAGACAGGTAAAGCTGCTCATGGCAGTACGCCGGAGGATGGAGAAAATGCGATTACCAAACTGATGGAAAAGGCTGCTGCCAGAGATTGTCACTTTGCGAAGGTGTATATGGATAAAATCGGCTGGTGCCTGGACGGCTCTGGTTGTGGAATCGGTCTTTCTGATTCTGCCAGCGGTGGGCTTACCTTTAATGCCGGTAAGATTTCTATGGACGATGGAAAAGTGAAGCTGGCAGTGGATATTCGCTATCCGGTCACTTATGCAGAAGAAGATGTGGTGTCAAAACTGTGTGATAATTTTGCTGATGCGGAGATTGCGGTAGAAATTGAAGCGGCGATGAAACCAGTTTATATGGCTCAGGACGGATTCGTCATCAGTAAGCTGATGGAGGCATACCGAGAGGTAACCGGTGATGATACACCGCCGCAGCTGATCGGCGGAGGTACTTACGCAAGAGCCATGGATAATATCGTGGCGTTCGGTCCGGCATTTCCAGGCAGGGAACTGACAGAACACCAGGCAAATGAATGGATTTTTACAGAGGATCTGGAAAAAGCTAGAGAAATCTACCGGCTTGCCATCGAAAAACTGGCATGTGAATAAAAATACGACAGGCTGTCTGCAGAAAGAGAATTGCGTTCTTTCGTGCAGGCAGTTTGTTTTCATGGGTTTGCTGTGGAGAAACTGGAATATCCCGTTGTTATTTTTTCATAATGATGGTAAAATATAGACCATATGGGAACCATAAAATCCAGGAGGGTATGAAACTATGTTTTTATCAGAATTATTTTCGGGTCAACCCGATATTGAAATAAAAGGTCTTTGCATTGATTCCAGAAAAGCCGCAGCAGGGGATATGTTTTTCTGTTTAAAGGGACTGGAAGCGGACGGGCATCGCTTTGCAAAGATGGCATGTGAAAAGGGCGCAGTCTGCGTGGTTCACAGCGATGAGGTTGAAAAGCTCGCAGGGGTTACCTATGTGAAAGTCAGCGACACTAACAAAGAACTGAATCGCATTTGTGATTTGTTTTTTGGACAGCCAAGCTGTAAGATGACAGTCTTTGGTGTCACCGGAACCAACGGGAAGACCACTACAACCAGCATTATCAGTGATGTATATGAAAAGCCCTGCGGCTATATGGGAACGATTGCAGTTCGCTACGGTGATGTGAGCAGAATTCCTAGTCTGACGACGCCGGACGCACTGGAGATTCACGGGAATTTAAAGGAAATGGCGGATTATGGCATGGAAGCGGTCGCTATGGAAGTTAGCTCTCACGGTCTTGCCATGGGACGTACAGACGCAGTGGATTTTGATGTGGCTATTTTCACGAATCTGACTTACGATCATCTGGATTATCACAAGACCATGGAGCAGTATTTTGAGGCGAAGAAGCTGCTCTTTACGCAGATGAAAGAAAGCGGAGTGGCAGTGCTTAACGCAGATGAGGGGAGTTTTGAGGAGTTAGCAGCATGTACAGCTTGCAGATATGTGACCTACGGAATCGACAGAGATGCGGATTATAGGGCTGAAGATGTATGCCTTTATGTCAGCGGTTCGGAGTTCACGCTGGTACATGATGGAAAGCGGTATCCGGTAAAAACGAACCTTTCTGCCAAATATAATTTATATAATTTATTGGGCGCAATCGCCGGTATGCATCAGGCGGGTATGGCTATTGAGGATATGCTTCCAAAACTTTCGCACATTTCGCAGGTGGACGGCAGAATGGAAATTATTGATAAAGGGCAGGATTTTACGGTTATTGTAGATTATGCCCACACGCCGGACGGATTTGAAAAGGTCTTTCAGTATGCCAAAGAAATTGTCAAGGGCGGAAGAATTTTTTCCGTATTTGGCTGTGCCGGCAAGCGGGACAAGGTAAAGCGAAAGGTGCTGGGGCAAATTTCCGGCAAATATTGCGATACTGTCTATGTGACCGAAGAAGATCCGAGAGACGAAAGTGTCGCACAAATCAGCGAGATGATTTTGTCTGGCATGGAACACGAAAACGGTGTTGTGATAGAGGATCGCTATAAGGCTATTGAGGCAGCCATTACCGGTGCGAAGACCGGGGACTGCGTGCTGATTCTCGGCAAAGGGGACGAGACCTATATGTATCATAAAGATGGCAGAGTGCCTTGGATGGGTGATCACGAAGCAGCGAAAAAAGTGCTGAATGAGATGAAATAAGAAGAACGACAGGGTATATTGGAAAAAAGCAGCGGTGCAGATATTATATGATGGCTATTACAAAAAATACTAGAATCGTAAAGATATGATTCGGGAAGGAGCATTTTCTTGGAAAAGTTTAGAATCAAAAACAGATTGTGGATTTCTATTCTGCTTATTCTATCGATATGTATGATGTCAATTCATGTGTACGGCGGTGAGAAAAGAGAGTGGGCAAAAGTTAGTGACTGGACAGAAGTTATAGTAGCAGGAGACTCGGAAAGCGATCAAGTTAAGGTCGGAGCGGAGGGAAAGCTGCGCATTCAGTGTTGGGAAACAGAAGAATCTCCCGATTATGATGAAATGCAAACTGCACCATATCAATTAAAAGTTTCTTTAATTACCGGAGACCGCAATTACAATCAGACTTTTACAGTCAATACCTCTGAACGTGCAGACCGGGCTTATTACAAAGAATTTAATTTTACAGACTTGCCTGAGGGAACTTATGAGATCACAGTGATACCAGAGGCGGACGTATGTATTTGCTTTAGGTCGTATACCTATGAGACCGTATTTGTAGAACCAACTTATAAAGAATTATCCAGACTTGCAAAGTCGCTTGCGACAAAGAACATTGTTTATAAAAACATAGATGTCGGCGAACATGCCAGACTATATGGCAAAACTATTTCATCAGACGCAAAATTCAGTTATGAAACCATGTACATTTTGGGTGGTTCCTGTCAACCATATATAGATATAAAAAAGAAGGGAAAGACTGCAACCTTGAGACTTGCAGTAAGAGGGCGCGTTGCGCTTGTTTCTCCTATCGGCTATTATAATCTCAATCTGGAAAAGATTCGGTTTTATACAAGTAATCGAAGAGTTACCATGGAATTAGGAGATGAAACCGAATGGAGCAGGTACAACTACAAAAATGGAATGTATTCATCCTGTTCAGATTGGTGGGTGACACTGTCTAGCAATAGTAAAGACCGAGAAGAACAGTTGAACAAAATCATTAAGATTTTCGAACAAAAGAAGGTTCGCGTTCGTGTTTATGGTGATGATGGCGCGTCAGTTGTTTTGAAATTAACGGAATCCCAACGAAAAAATTGGCTTGGGGTATTTAAAAAATATAAAAAATTACTAAAAGAATATTGGTACGAGTAAGTAAGGAATATCAGTGATATATAAATCAAAAGAGTGCGAACGGTTTTCCGTTCGCACTTTCACTGTTTTAGATATTCTAATGCTTTTTCCTCTGTCAGATGGAAGAGGTTTATCAGTTTGGTGAAGATTCTATCGTCGGGTATGCCTTCCGTGCGATTATCCAAGATAAAGATTTTAATGCCTTGTTCGATGCCCTGCGCAAGTCCCTGCTCGGCGGCTTCCTTTGCAATTAAATTTCTGTATTCTTCCATCGTGAATTCATAAAACTTCATTTTCTCGATTTCCTCCCCATGTTTTTTTAAAAAGTCTACGATATGGCCTTCCTCAATACAACGCTGGACTGCTAATCTGATAGAATTTTCGAGAGATGCGCCACTGCTTAAATTGTTTTTTACATAAGTAACCAGCTTGCTGTAGCCCAGCAAGGTTTTGCTGCGATTTAAAATTTCGTTATCTTTATTGTATCGCAAATTGATGAGCTTGACTACTAAATTTAACGAGTTTTCGGGAGGCGCTTCGATAAAACTGTCAGCAAGGCTTAGGCTTTTGACGTTCCAAGGTTCATTTCCTGTATAGAATACATAAAAGACAGGCGTTGGCAGTTTGATTTGAGTGCTGCTGTAAAGCCTGTCTGTATCGATAAGTTTTGTATATGTATCTGTTGAATAACCCAGTAATCGCAATGGAATATTGGGATTGATCGTGCTTTGATGTTCTGCCATAACGATAATTCTGTCCTCGATAGTGAAGCTTAGATCGTTGTATTTTTCTAAGAATAGCACATTATTTAGTGTTGTAATTCTGATTTTTGTTTCAGGTCCATAGCTTGTTCCGCTCAGTGCATTGTAAAGTTCCAAAGCGGTTTCTTCATTGGAAAACAGTTTTGAGAAGACACTATCCTGGTAATTTCTGTTTGAATGAATCGTTTTATCCATATTTTTCCTCCTTGTGTGGTTCTGTGGTGTTAAGTTTAAATTAGGTTTGAATTGACCTTATCAATCCGCACGCAAAAAGAGCAACCCAATTGGATTGCTCTCGTTAAAAAATTACTGAAATTTCCTTTTATACCTATAACTGTATTATAACTTGACTTCTCCCCAAATGCAAGTCTTTTTTGCATAAGTGTTGCTGAACGTGTGAATACTAAGTCAAAAAGGAGAATGAAATCATGAACGAAGATAGTATTAGACTTTTACGGGAAGTTAACGCGGGCTGCAAAAATGCAACCAATAGTTTTAATCAGGTTATTGAGTTTGTTAAAGAGCAGGATTTGAAAGACTTGATTGAAGAATACAGAAAGGAACATCAGCTTGTTGGAGATATTGCCCACCAGCTTTTGAACAACGATGGTGAAGATGAAAAGGACCCGCCGACAATGGCAAAAGCTATGATGTGGTTTACTACAGAAGTAAAGATGATGATGTCTGATGATGATAGCCGTGTTGCGGAGCTTTTGATTGACGGATGTCATATGGGGGTGAAGTCCTTGGGAAAGTATTTACGTCAGTATGAAAATGCCGACCAGAAGGAACGTGCCCTGGCCGGCAGATTGATGAATATTGAAATGGAACTGTACAAAAAATTAATGGTCTTTCTTTAAAAGACTATTTGATTGCTGCTTCCAGCGCCAGCTTCATCATATCAGTAAACTGGTTTTGACGCTGCTCGACAGTAGCTTTATCACCGGTGATAAAGTGGTCGCTTACAGTCATCATAGCCAGTGCATTGCGGCTATGATATGCGGCGTTCATATAAAGAGCTGCGGCTTCCATTTCTACAGCTAGGACGTCCATAGACGACCATTCTTTCCACCATTTGGTTCCCAGCTCATAAAATACGTCACAGGATACGGTGTTTCCGGCTTTAAAGGAAATGCCGTTTTCTTTTCCAGCGTCCATGACTTTTGTTAAAAGTTCAAAGCTGGCGCTAGGGGAGTACTGCCCCGGTACATGAAATGCATGCTGATAATTGGAGTCAGTGGAGGCCGCCAGGCAAACCAAGATATCACCTACGGAAAGTTTTTCGTGGAAAGCGCCGGCAGTGCCGATTCTGATGATGTTTTCTACATTGTATTCTGTAAAGAGTTCCCAGGAATAAATTCCCATGGACGGCATGCCCATACCACTGCCCTGCACAGAGACGGGAACCCCTTTGTAGGTTCCGGTATAACCGTACATATTGCGGATCTCTGAGTATCTGACTGCGTTTTCCAAGAAGTTTTCTGCAATGAACTGGGCTCTCAGCGGGTCGCCCGGCATGAGAACGGTCTTTGCGATTTTGCCTTTTTCGGCGCCGATATGTAGTGACATAATAATCAGTCCTTTCTATTTTGGGTAAAAGTAAAACCGATGGGAGACACATCCATCGGTTTTGTTGCTCTCGCATGTGCATTTAACTTATGCACTGGTGGGGACGGGTGAGACTTATTTTGCTGCTTTTGCAGCGTTGAATCTTTTAGCTAATCTGGAAACTTTTCTGGAAGCAGCTTTCTTGTTAAGAGTACCTTTTGCTGCAGCCTGCATTAATTTCTTTTCAACTACTACAAATTTCTCTGCAGCAGCTTCCATGTTGCCTTCTTCTAAAGCAGCATCGAAATTCTTAAGAGCAGTCTTTACATGGTCCTTAACTCTTCTGTTTCTAGCCGTTTTCTTGTCGATTACTCTGATTCTTTTTTTTGCGGATTTAATGTTTGCCATAATTATTCACCCCACTATTTAAATTTTTAGCTTTGTTACGCTAAATTCGCACATTAAGTATAGCCTAAACAGTGGGAATTTGCAAGGCTTTTTTAGCAAGTTACATATTTACCGCCTTTGCGGGCATACTTTTTAAAGAAAAACTACACATCACGGAGGTGATTTTTTTGAAATACAGAACAGACCTTGCAGTGGAAGGCGTTGAAAATTTGGAACAGTCTGGTGTTCGTCCGGGAGAAAAGGACGGCATCGTGATGGACAAGGAAAAGATTGATGAAGACATCAAAGTAACGACCATTGACATAGTCAATCTAAAGGGTGAAGCCATGCTGGGAAAGCCTTGCGGCAGGTATGTCACCATGGAGGTTGCGGGGATTATCGATGAAAAAGAGGGGATTTCGGAAAGAGCGGCAAAGGCTCTTGCAAGGCAGCTCTCCAAGCTGGTGAAACATCGGTACGACCTAAAAGTACTGGTTGTAGGGCTTGGCAACGAGAAGGTTACACCGGACAGTCTGGGGCCGCATACCGTTTCTAAGATTAAGATAACCAGTCATCTTTTCAAAATTTTCGGCTGTGACGGCGATGAAGAAATGTCCAATGTCAGCGGATTGGCACCGGGGGTAACTGCAACCACTGGCATGGAGACGGCAGAACTTATCGAAAAGGCAGTAGAGATGACAAAGCCCGATGTAGTTATCGCCATCGATGCGCTGGCTGCAAGAAATATCGATAGAGTCAGTACTACCATTCAAATCAGCGATACAGGCATATCACCTGGTGCTGGTATGGGGAATGTGCGAAAGCAACTGAATGAAGCCTCCCTGGGTACAAAAGTCATCGCTATCGGTGTGCCTACGGTGATTGATTCAAAGACTGTTATTTTGGAGGCGTTAGAGGAGATGAAAATTCCAGAAGAAAAAGCATATCACTATATGGACAGCAGAGAATTTGACATGGTAGTCACTTCAACGGACATTGACCTTGTCATCAAATCTTTTTCGGACATCATTGCAAAAGCTGTTAATATTACCCTGCACCCCGGCATATACTCTTAGAGTACCTTAGATAAGCAAGGAGAGAGGAAGGCAATGAGACAAAAACAGACGATACTTTTTTTTGCACTGCTTTATGTGGTGTCAGTGGCAGGCTTTTTTTTCAAAATGACAGGAGAAGCGGTCAGTGGACAACAGCTGACGGCCATGTGTATCGAAAGCAGCTTGCCGTGTATGGAGCTCATTGCAGACAATGATACTGAACCCGGTGACGAAAACATCACAGCGGCAGTGCAGACCGAGACAGAGAAAAGCAAGGAAGATGAAAAAATAAAGCCCAAAAAGGTGAAGAAGAATAACGGCGCACCGAAGGTGCTTATTTATCATACCCATGCCACAGAAAGCTATCTTCCGGCTTCTTCCGGCAATTATCATACGACAAAAGAGGAAAACACGGTACGTGATGCGGGTGATGTGCTGACTGATGTGCTGGAAGAGCGGGGGATTGGTGTGGTTCATGACAAAACGCTTCACGACAATCCTTCGTATAACGAATCCTACTCCAGAAGTTTTGAAACTGTTAAGGCACTGCTAAAAAAATATCCATCCATAGAATGTATCATCGATTTGCACAGAGATGCAACGGCGGCAGAAGTCGCAGGTCCAGTACAGACTGTCGGCGGAAAAACCTGCGCCGTATATTCCTATGTGCTCAGCAACACGACGGAAACCTATGAGGAGAACAGCGCTTTTCTTGGGAAGCTGAATACTATTGCGGACAGCAAGTATGGCGGCTATACGGGAGAAATTCTGGAACGGCCTTACTGGTATAACCAGGAACTTTCTGGAAAATCCATCTTAATTGAAATGGGGAATAATCGAAACAATATTGAAGATGTCAGAAGATGTGCAGAGGTGTTCGGAGAAATTCTGGCAGATGCACTGGAGGAATGATTTTGAAAACTTTTAGAAATGCAGTGATTTTGTTCATGCTGTTTATGGTAGGCACCATGGCAGTAGTTCATGTGGACAGGCAGTGTGCCATGATGGAAAGAAATACTGATTCTTTTGCAGAAAGTCTTACAGAAAAACTAGAAAATTACATTGAAAAATAAGCCATCTTGCTATAAAATATATCTTGAAGAAGTACGTGCAAAGCGAGGAAATTTATGGATTATCAGAAATTTATCAGGAATTTTAGTATTATCGCTCATATTGACCACGGCAAATCGACCCTTGCCGATAGAATTATTGAGAATACCGGGCTGGTTGCCCATCGAGATATGAAAGAACAGTTTTTGGACAACATGGATTTGGAGCGGGAGCGCGGCATTACCATCAAGCTTCAGACCACTCGTCTTGTGTACAAGGCCAAGGACGGCAATGAGTATATTTTCAATCTCATCGATACGCCGGGTCATGTGGACTTTACATATGAGGTATCCCGAAGTTTGGCAGCCTGCGAAGGTGCGGTTCTTGTCGTTGACTCCACCCAGGGAGTAGAAGCGCAGACGATGGCGAATGTGTATCTGGCATTGGAAGAGGATCTTGAGATTCTGCCTTGCCTGAACAAGATCGACCTGGCAAGTTCCCGACCAGAGGAGACCAAGGAAGAAATCGAAGAGATGATCGGTATTGATGCATCAGAGGCGCCGCTTGTATCTGCAAAGGAAGGCGTCGGTATTACAGACCTTTTGGAGGCGGTAGTACAGACTGTGCCTGCGCCGACAGGCGATGTGAACGGCAAACTGAAAGCGCTGATTTTCGACTCTGTTTACGATAATTACAAAGGCGTAGTGATTTACACCCGTATCTTTGACGGTGCTGTTAAAGTGGGTGATACCATTCGTCTGATGAATACAAATAAGAAGTATGAGGTCACCGAGGTAGGCGTTATGGCGCCGGGTCATGTGCCGACTAAATCTCTGCGGGCAGGAGAGGTTGGCTACATCTGTGCCAGTATTAAGCAGGTTCGTGATGCAAGAGTAGGCGACACAATCACGCTGGATAAGGAACCGACAGAAGAACCCCTGCCGGGCTACAAGAAAGTGCAGTCTATGGTTTACTGCGGCATTTACCCTGCAGAGGGTGAAAAGTACGAGGGTGTCAAAGATGCACTTGAGAAGCTGCAGGTCAACGATGCGGCATTTCTCTTTGAACCGGAAACTTCTACAGCGCTGGGATTTGGATTCCGCTGTGGATTTCTGGGACTTTTACACATGGAAATTATCGTGGAGCGTCTGGAGCGGGAGTTTGGACTGGCGGTTATCACCACATCGCCGAGTGTAGTATATCGGGTTGTGCTGCAGGATGGCAGTGTGGAGATGATTCAGAATCCGACCAACCTGCCGGATCAGACAGAAATCAGCCATATCGAAGAGCCAATTGTAAAAGCGGACATCATGATTCCAAAAGAATACGTAGGCTCTATCATGGAGCTTTGTCAGGATCGACGCGGCAAAATGCTTCACATGGAATACATCACCGAAAACAGAGTACAGCTCCACTATGAGCTTCCCCTCAACGAGGTTATTTATGATTTCTTTGACGCGCTGAAATCGAAGACTCGCGGCTACGGCTCTTTAGACTACGAGTTTATCCGCTACGAGAAATCTCAGCTTGTCAAGTTGGACGTGCTGCTCAACAAAGATTTGGTGGACGCATTCTCCATGATTGTTCACGAGTCAAAGGCGTACAACAGGGGACGCTTTGTCTGTGAGAAGCTGAAGGAGATTATCCCTATGCACCAGTTCGAGGTGCCGATTCAGGCGGCGGTTGGGCAGAAGGTTATCGCTCGTGAGACGGTCAAGGCATATAGAAAAGACGTTATCGCCAAGTGCTACGGCGGCGACATTTCCCGGAAAAAGAAGCTCCTTGAGAAGCAGAAAGAGGGAAAGAAAAGAATGCGTCAGTTCGGAAAGGTGGAAGTGCCACAGGAGGCTTTCACAGCGGTGCTGAAATATGACGACAACAAATAAAGAAAGACAGAAACTGGGAATCTACATTCACATTCCCTTTTGCCTGCAAAAGTGCCTGTACTGCGGATTTTATTCCAGCGGCGGCAGCAGTCTCGCTCAACAGGAGGCATATATAGAAGAACTTCTCGAAGACATCAAGGCCTATGGGGAGGTTTACGGACAGAAGTATCTTGTGGATACGGTTTTTTTCGGTGGAGGCACGCCTTCGATTCTGCCGGCTTCTCTAATCGGAAAAGTTATGGATCAGCTGCGCCAGTGTTTTTTCCTTGATAAAGAGGTGGAAATTACCATAGAGTCAAATCCGAAGACTTTAACTAAAGAAAAACTGCTGGCTTACAGATCTTTTGGCATCAATCGGCTTTCTATAGGCATTCAGTCCTTTGATGATGGAATTTTAAAGAGTCTAGGCAGGGCTCACGACAGCAGTGATGCGGTCTTAAGTTTTCAGATGGCAAGGCAGTGTGGCTTTGATAATATCAATCTGGATCTGATGTTTGCAGTGCCGGGGCATACTATGGAGATTTGGGAGAAGACACTTAAGCAGGCAGTCGATCTGCAGCCTGCGCATATTTCTTTTTACAGTCTGCAGATTGAAGAGGACACGCCCTATTATGAAATGTTTCAGCGAGGAGAGATTAAAGAGATTTCCGATGAAGAGGATCGGCGCATGTATCATCGCGCTATAGAGGTGCTCAAAGAAGCTGGTTATGATCATTACGAGATTTCTAATACGGCAAAGGCGGGGAAACAGTGCAGGCATAATTTGAAATACTGGTCGCTTGCAGATTATCTGGGGATAGGCAGCGGCGCCAGTTCATATGTAGAGGGGGTTCGCTTTACTGAAGCACCTTTTCCGGAATTTCACAAGAACACAAGAGAAGACGATATGTGCGAGTTTGTCTTTACAGGTCTTCGCAAAACCTGCGGTATTGATCTTACGGAATTTGAAAGACGATTCGCTGTAGCGTTTTGGGAAGTATATGCTGATAGAAGAAAAGAACTTACAGCATTTTTGGAAAGCGGCAGCCTTTTAGAAGACCATGGAAGGCTCAGGCTTTCTGAAGCAGGCATTGATATATCCAATCAGATTATGGCAGTATTTGTATAGCCAGAGATTATTAGGAGAATGAGATGGAAAAATACATATTAGCAATGGATCAGGGGACAACCAGCTCCCGGTGCATTATTTATGATAAGAAAGGAAACCAGATCAGCGCTGCACAGAAAGAGTTTCGTCAGATTTATCCGAAAGAGGGATGGGTAGAGCACGATGCTGAAGAAATTTGGTCCAGCCAGATGACGGTTGCGCATGAAGCGATGCTGAAAGCGGGGCTCACTTATGAGAATATTGAAGCCATCGGTATTACCAACCAGAGAGAGACTACTGTGGTTTGGGACAAGCATACCGGTCAGCCTGTATATAATGCCATTGTGTGGCAGTGTAGGCGAACTGCCCAGTACTGCGATACCCTGATAGAAAGCGGGCTTTCCGATAAATTCAAGGAAAAGACAGGGCTCTTAATCGATGCCTATTTTAGCGGTACCAAACTGAAATGGATTTTGGAAAATGTGGCAGGCGCAAGACAAAAGGCGGAAGAGGGGAATCTGCTCTTTGGGACCATTGAAACCTGGCTTATCTGGAAGATGACTGGCGGCGCAGTACATATCACGGATTACTCCAATGCAGCCAGAACTATGATGTTCAATATCCATACGCTGAAGTGGGATGAGGAAATCCTGGAAATCTTGAATATTCCTAAGCAGATGCTGCCGGAACCAAGACCTTCAAGTCAAGTTTACGGACAGACGCTGGACACCATCTTTGGTGGCCCTGTAAAAATCGCCGGAGCCGCAGGAGACCAGCAAGCGGCGCTGTTTGGGCAGACCTGTTTTGAAGAGGGCGAAGCCAAGAGTACCTATGGAACCGGATGTTTTCTTTTGATGAATACCGGGCAGAAACCAATCTTTTCTAAAAGTGGGATGCTTACGACAATCGCTTGGGGACTGGATGGAAAGGTCACTTATGCGCTGGAAGGGTCGGTATTTGTCTGTGGTGCGGCTATTCAGTGGCTTAGAGATGAACTGGAAATTTTGGAAAAGTCCAGTGAGTCAGAAAAAATGGCGCTGTCTGTAAAAGACGCAGCAGGCGTATTTGTCGTACCTGCCTTTGTAGGGCTGGGTGCCCCTTACTGGGATCCTTACGCAAGAGGTTCAATTTTTGGACTTACTAGAGGAGCAAATAAGCATCATTTGGTGCGTGCCACGCTGGAATCTTTGGCATATCAGTGTTATGATCTGCTCTTTGCTATGGAACAGGACATGGGTCATGAGATGCGGGAACTTCGCGTGGACGGAGGCGCCTCTGCCAACAATTTCCTCATGCAGTTTCAGGCAGATATGCTGAGAAAGCAGGTGATAAGACCTAAGTGCATTGAGACGACCTCTCTGGGAGCGGCGTATCTTGCGGGTCTTGCGGTGGGATATTGGAAAAGTACGCAGGATGTTTTGGAAAACTGGCAGAGCGACAGGAAATTTGTACCTTCTATGGAGGAGAAGAAACAAAAAGAATTACTGCAGGGCTGGCACGAGGCGGTCAAACGCAGTCAGAACTGGGCTAAATAGATTGAAATAACAAATGAAGGAGAAATTTACCAATGGGAGAAGTAAAACAGAGAGATTATGTCTTTGATGCGCTCCGCGGTCTGTGTATGTGGTCTATTCCGATTTCACATTTTACCAGAATGGCGGGACATTTTAGTCAAGGCTCCTTAAGCGGAATTGTATACATAACTATTAATGTATTTGTCATGCAGGCTTTTATGTTTCTGTCAGGCTATTTTTCAAAGAAGCCAGACCGTAGTAGAGAAACCGCCTTTAAAGTGTTTCTGTGGCCGTACATTTTGAGTATTTTCTTTTTCTACGGCGTGCGGCTTTTGTTTTGGGGCAATGCAAATCTTTATTTCGACAGAGCGCCTTTTGCCATGTGGTTTATGGTGACGTTGTTTCTGTACAAAGTATTTCAGAAAAACTACATTAAAATTCCGTATTTCTTTGCCATGACCTTTGTGCTGTATCTCATAGCAGGTTGTCTGCCGTTTCTGACAGATTATCTGTCCCTCGGCAGAATTGTATCCTACTTCCCGTTCTTTTTCTTAGGATATTACTGCACACCGGAGCACATCGCAAAGATTAAGTGTCTGAAAAAATGGCAGTGTGCAGTGCTTGGCGTATTTTTAATCGGCGTATCGTGTCTTCTTGCATTCGGCGTGCCGCAGGTACCGGTAGGCTGGTATCTGATGAAAGACCCGGGCTCCTTTACAGGCGTATGCTGGTGGCTGGATATTCTGATGAGAGCAGTGCTCTTTATCATCGGCGCACTTTGGATTATTCTGATGTTCAACATTCTGCCGAGTAAGGATACATATCTTGCTTATGTAGGCAGAAATACTATGCCAGTATATATTTTGCATTTGGTAGTGCGCCAGTGGATGAAGAAGCATGGCGGCATCAGTTTAGGGATTTTTCCAATGCCGGAAGCAAGCAGCCTTTTGTATTATGTGATGGTATTCGGCTTTGCCTCTTTGTGCGTGGTAGTTTTTGCCTCAAAACCGGTATCAAAGGGCTACGACTGGGTTGTTGATACGACTTACGCTATCTTTATGTGGGTGGTAAATCACATCATTCTGCCGCCGTTTGCGTTCCTGGAAAAGGGACTAAAATCCTGGGGTATCAGTACGGCAGAGTGGATTGAAAAACAGAAAAAGTAGGAGTAGAATATGGATAATTTTAGAGAAGAAAATAAATGTGAAGAAACGCAAGTGAAAGAGGAAAAAAGCGGCGGAGCAACTATCGTCGATTTTAACTATGAAAAATATGCGGAAGTAGAGCGAAAGGCGACACACACTGATGCGACAGCGGCGCTTGTTATGGGAATTCTTTCCATGGTAATGGCATTATTTGCTGCGGTGATTGCGGTCGTTCTTGGTATAATCGGTATTGTTTTTGGCATCAAGGGAAGAAACGATGCGGAGCGTCAGGGTATGGCAACGGCAGGGTTGGTACTGTCAATCCTAGGCACGATTTTATCGGTTTTGCGGATTATCGCCACCATATTCTTTATTACGTTTTATGCGGTGGATTTGTTGAATTACTTTTAAAGTAAATTTCCATCTGCTTGGTCTAAAAGGAATTTTAGATCGTAAATTAGTAACATTATATTTATAAAATTTGAGGAGAACAAGATTGATTTATTTAGAGTATCTTGCAGCAGCAGTTATCGTTGTTGTTTTATCAATTAAAGCATCGGATTACATCGACCTTTTGGATAAGAATACGAAGCTTTCCGGCGCATTTTTGGGTGGGATTATGCTTTCGGCGGTGACATCGTTGCCGGAACTTTTCACCAGTATTTCAGCGACAGTTCTGCTGGAAAGACCCGGACTTTGCATGGGTAATATTTTGGGAAGCGACCTTTTTAATCTGGGTGCTCTGGCATTTTTTATCCTGCTGTTTTCAAAGAACTTTGCGAAAGGAAAGGTGTCAAAGAGTTATCGCCATGTGACGGTGGTCGTGCTTGTGATTTATATTCTGATTACCCTCAATTTTGCCGGGATTTTACAGTTCAGGATTCTTCATCTGTCCATCACGTCGGTTTTGATTGCACTGATTTACGGACTGGGAGCCAAGTACCTTGCGGTGGCTGACGATGTAACCTCTGATGAGGCTGTACTGGATTATCATTCGGAGTCTAGCACTTCGCTTTCGGTAAAACAAATCGGTGTGAGGTTCTTCTTCGCGGCAGTGGGAATCATAGCTTTTAGTATTATTCTGACCTATTTGACTGATGAAATTTCCGTCAAATTAAATTTGGGTCAGGGTCTTGCGGGGGCGATTTTCCTCGGTGTAGCCACATCGTTACCGGAAGTGACTTCCACCATTGCCCTGTTTAAGATGAAGAACTTTAATATCGCTGTAGGAAATATCATTGGCAGCAATCTCTTCAACTTCATCATTTTAGTTGTGGCAGATGTGCTGTCCATGGGCAGCGGCGTTTACGCAACTTTTGATCACCAGATTGAAAACCTGCTGATTTTTGGAGGCACAGCAACAATCCTATTCTGGGTGATGCTGCGCTTTAAAAAAGCTACAATCCAGACTGTTTGTGCCCTGGGCATGGTAGCAAGCTATCTGGGATTCTTGCTGATATAAATTACAGATGTAAATTGTAGATATAAATTGCGGAAAGGAGAACGCACTTATGGAAGGACATTGTAAGCTGTGCCCGCAGTGTAACGGCAGGGCATGTAAGAACCAAATTCCCGGTCCTGGAGCAAAGGGAATCGGCGATACGGCAATTAGAAATTACGATAAGTGGAAGGAAATTCGTATCAACATGGATACGTTGACCGAAAAAAGAGAAGTCAGCACAGCCTTTTCTCTCTTTGGAAAAACTTTTGCTGCGTCATTTTTTGCAGGTCCTGTCGGGGCAGTGAATATGCACTACGGCGACAAGTACAACGACTTGGAGTATAACAACATTCTGGTTCCTGCCTGTAAGGAAAGCGGCATTGCTGCTTTTACAGGAGACGGTATGGACCCGGAGGTGATGAAGGCTGCCAGCATTGCTATTAAAGAAGCAGGCGGTCTGGGTGTGCCGACAGTAAAGCCTTGGAACAAAGCCATGATTGCAGAAAAGCTGGGGTTGGTGAAAGAATCTGGGGCCTTTGCGGTGGCTATGGATATTGACGCAGCAGGGCTTCCATTTCTAAAAAATTTCCAGCCTCCCGCAGGGAGCAAGTCTGTGGAAGAGATGAGAGAAATTATAGAAGAGGCAGGAATTCCTTTTATCGTCAAGGGCATTATGACGGTGAAAGCGGCACGCAAGGCAAAGGAAGCAGGCGCTTCTGCTATCATCGTTTCCAATCACGGAGGAAGAGTACTGGATCAGTGCCCGGCTACGGCGGAAGTGCTGGAAGCAATCGCAGATGAAGTAGGCGGCTCCATGAAAGTGCTGGTAGATGGCGGAATCCGAGACGGTGTAGATGTGTTTAAGGCGCTGGCCCTTGGCGCAGATGCAGTGCTTTTGGCAAGACCCTTTGTCAATGCGGTTTATGGCGGAGAAGGACAAGCCGTAAAGGACTACGTTGCAAAGGTGCAGGCGGAACTTGCCGACACCATGGCGATGTGCGGGGCGTATGCCTTGGATGAGATTTGTAAGGATATGATTTGGAGATAAGATAGTAAAAAGCGCTGGCGTTATAAAGCTACCAGCGCTTTTAAAGTTTTCGATATAATTATACAATTCTGTTCAGTCTGCCGCCATCTAAGTAACTCTTCAGGTTGGCAGCGCAGATGTCGATGACTTTCTGTCTGGTCTCCTTTGGCATCCATGCGATGTGTGGGGTCAGAATACAGTTAGGCTGCCCAATGAGTGGGTGCGGCTCTTTCGGCGGTTCGCCGTCTATCACGTCTATGGCTGCCGCGGACAGTTTGCCAGAACGAAGTGCCGCCGCTAAATCTTCTTCGTTGATCAGTGCGCCGCGGGCGGTGTTAATCAGCACTGCGCCATCTTTCATTTCGGCAATCATTTTACTATTGACAAATCCTTTATTTTCAGCGGTCAAAGGACAGTGTAAAGTAACAAAATCAGATTTAAGAGCAGCCTCCTTGTTACGGCTGTAGACGTTGACAGTCATGCCAAAAGCTTCCGCAATGTGGGCAACCCGCTTTCCGATATTTCCGTAGCCGATGATACCAAGTGATTTGCCGTCTAAAAGAGTCAGCGGTTCTTTGATAAAGGTAAAATCGGGACTTTTGTACCACTGACCGGCTTGTACGGAACTGTCGTAGCTACCGACTCTGTTGGTCAGCTCCAAAATCAGCGCAAAGGTATGCTGTGCAACGGCATCTGTAGAATATGCAGGTACATGACATACAGCTATGCCAAGTTCTTTTGCGGCTTTGATATCAACATTGTCGTAACCCGTTGCGGTGACTCCGATAAATTGCAGCTTCGGACAGCTTTCCATAACTTCTCTGGTAATGAGACATTTGCTGACGAAGAAACCATCGCAGTCGCTGATGCGATTTACAATTTCTTCCGGAAAACTTCTGTCATAAGTGCAAAAAGTACCCAGCGCTTCGATTGGTGCCCAGGATAAATCTCCTGGATTTATAGAATATGCGTCTAAAATTGTTAATTTCATCGTATTGAAAACTCCTTGTTACATATTATAATTACAGATAGCTGTAATTAGTATACCACATCAGGGCTTGCGGGAAAACCCATAAAATGGTATACTATAAGGTAAAATTGGAAATTTGGAGAGAGTATGGGACTGATTGAGATTACTTTGATTGGCGTAGGTCTTGCCATGGACGCAGTGGCAGTATCTATATCTAATGCCATGATTTTTAAACCCCTTAGAAAAACTGATTACATAGCCATGATTTTGGCATTTGGCATATTTCAGGGGATTATGCCGCTGCTTGGGTACTATGCGGGATCTGTCTTTGCCAGATGGATTACCAAATATAGCGGAATCGTGATTTTTCTCATCTTAGGCGCCATTGGCGGCAATATGGTGCGGGAAAGTTTTCGGAGCGAGCCGTCCAAAGTGTATGATGAAAAAAGACTGACTGCAGGAATTTTGTTTTTTCAGGCAGTGGCGACCAGCATTGACGCCTTTGCAGTAGGAGTAGGTTTTTGCGCAGCCAGTGTAGCAATTTTGCCAACGGTAAGCCTTATTGCATCTATTACGGGTGTGCTGGTCTTTGGAGCAATCTTAGTAGGGAAGAAATTTGGAAATATTTTTGAGAGTAAGGCGGGTCTTTTAGGCGGTGTGATTCTGGTAATCATCGGAATTAAGGGCTTATTATAAAGGAGAAAAAGTATGAGAACAGATAGAGCATTTGATGTGACAAGAGAAGTAAAAGTAACTGACCATTATCTGATGAGTCCACAGGGTTCAGTTTTGATAGAGATGGGAAATACCAAGGTGATTTGTACTGCCAGTGTCGAGGAATCGACGGCAAAACACCTTGTGGGAACAGGAAAAGGTTGGGTGACAGCGGAGTACGCCATGCTGCCTGGCTCGACCGGAACAAGAAAAAAGAGAGAAAAGGGAAAGGCGGACGGCAGATCTGTGGAGATTCAGCGTTTAATCGGAAGGTCTCTTCGCTCTGTTGTGGATATGGAAAAGCTGGGAGAGAGAACCATTTGGATTGACTGCGATGTCATTCAGGCAGACGGCGGCACCAGAACAGCGTCCATTACAGGAGGCTATATTGCAATGGTACAAGCTATGCAGTGGATGAAGGAGCAGGGGTTGATTGAGGAAATTCCTGTCAGCGCTGCAGTTTCTGCCATCAGCGTGGGTATTGTGGATGGTGAGTGTATTTTAGACCTTTGCTATGAGGAGGATTCTCATGCTCAGGTGGATATGAACGTGATTATGACCGACAAGGGCGAGTTCATCGAAGTGCAGGGAACCGGCGAAGATGCGCCATTTACGAAAGTGCAGCTTCTTGAACTTCTTGATTTGGCAACTAAGGGCTGTAGCCAGCTACACCAGATACAAAAAGAAATCTTAAACAGATAAGCTGCCAAGAAGCGAAACCTGCGTAAATTAAAAGAAAGGACAAAATCATGGAAACCATTATTGCTGCTTCCAGAAATCAGCACAAAATCACGGAAATTGAAGCAATTACTAAGAAATTTGGTATGAACATCGTTTCGAGAGATGAGGCGGGCATTCCCAAATTTGAAATTGAAGAGGATGGAGAGACCTTTGAGGAAAACTCCTTTAAAAAAGCAAATGAAATTATGAAAGTTTGCGGTAAAATTACCATTGCAGATGATTCAGGACTGATGGTGGATTATCTTGGCGGTGCACCGGGTGTCTATTCTGCTAGATTTGCAGGTGAGGATGGAAACGACACTAAGAATAATGAGAAACTGCTGATGCTTTTAGAGGGTGTTTCCTATAAGGAAAGAAGGGCGAAGTTTGTATCGGTTATTACGATGGTCTATCCAGATGGCACACAACTGGCAGCTCGCGGTGAGTGCGAAGGTCACATCATTGATGCGCCAGTAGGTGAAAACGGATTTGGCTATGATCCCCTCTTTGTTCCTGACGGATATCAGAGAACTTTTGCGCAGCTTTCAGCGGAGGAAAAAAATCAAATCAGTCACAGAGCGAAGGCGCTTAAGCAGCTTGAAAAGCTGCTTGAAGAAAGGGAGAATATATAGTTGTTAAAAAATAGATGGATCAAGATGATTCTTCTTGGAATCAAGCAGTTTAGCGATCCTTATTATCAGGGCTTTGCAGCACAGATGTCTTTTTATATTATGCTGTCTTTGGTGCCGACCATTATCGTTTTGTCGCAGCTTCTCGGTATTTTGGACATTTCACTGGATTTTCTGGATGAATGGATAGGAGAATACGTTGCGCCGGGTATGGGTGACACTTTGCGGGGGCTGCTAAATTATAAACCTGCGACTACAGCTAATATTGTGCTGGTGATTATGGCTCTGTGGGCATCTTCCAGGGCTCAGTTTTCCATGATGAGAATTACCAATTATACCTATTCAGACGGTAGAACAACTGGGAGTTTTTGGGGCGAGAGGTTTCGTGCAGTGAAAACTATGGCGCTGACGGTATTTACTCTTGCTTTTGTCGCCATTATTCTGGTATATGGGAAACTGATTTTACAGCTGTTCCTCGGAAAACTTGTTGAAGGAACCATAATTGATACCTTATGGACCTGGCTTAGATGGCCTCTTGCGTGGGTTCTGTACTTTCTGATGGTTTCGTATAATTATTACGTTCTGCCAAGCGAAAAACTGCCGTTTCGGGAGATCCTTCCAGGAAGTATTTTGGGCGCGGTGGGCATGCTGGTTGTAACCATCGTGTACTCCTATTATGCAGACTACACGGTTAACTACGATATTATTTATGGTTCCCTGGCGAGCATGGTAGCTTTGTTGTTTTGGTTTTACTTTTTATCTTGGGTGCTTTGTCTTGGAATTCTGTTTAATAAAGTATGGAAGGACACAAAAGGAGGAACGGCACAATGAGACAAAGAAAATATCAGATAAAAGCGAGATTCTATGTATTTCTGTCATTGTTTCTGGCGGTTGCTCTAGGCGTGACTGCTTATGTGCTGTTTTCGCAGGACGAAATAGATTTAGCGCCTTCTAAGGAGATAGAGCAGGGATTTATGATTACTATGGCGGCAAGGGCTTACATCAGCAATGAAGAACTGCGATATGAAGATACTTATTTTGCCGGCGGCTATCCGCCTGATGATATCGGTGTTTGTACGGATGTGGTCTGGAAGGCGTTTGAGGGTATTGATGTATCCATTAAAGATTTGGTTGACGCAGATACTTACTACTATCCAAAGGCTTATGTAGACGTTATATCTATCAGAGATACCAATATTGACTTTCGTTTGGTTCCGCAGCTGGAACGGTTCTTCGAACGAAACTCCAAAGTGCTGAGTACAGATGTGGATAATCTGATTGTTTGGCAGGCGGGGGATATTGTGACCTTTGAATCCAGTCATGTAGCGATTGTATCCCCGTTTCGAAATCTTTGGGGAAGAAGTTATGTGATTCAACATGGGAAGGATCCTGCGGCAGAGGAAGATCGTCTCTTTGCAGCAGACGGTATGAAGGTCTCAGGGCATTTTCGCTGGGACGAAAATGTAGTAAAGAGGATTTTATGGAATTGGCCGATTGAGGAACAGGAGGAAGCTAAGCTGTATATTGATATAGAAAGATAGAAAGGAACACGGGATTGATGAAAAAGGTATTAGTGATTTTGAATCCTTGCGCAGGAACAAAACAGGCAAACAAACATTTTGTAGAGATAATTGATATTTTTTGTAGGGCAGGTTTTGAGACGGTAGTAAAGACGACTGCGGCAAGAGGTGACGGCACGGAGATTGTAAAAGGACAAGCGGCTGATTTTGATTTAATCGTGTGCATTGGTGGCGATGGAACATTCAATGAGGTAATAGATGGGCTGCTGCTGTCGGGAGCAGACAAGCCTATTGGATATATTCCAGCTGGCAGCACCAATGATTTTGCAAACAGCCTTCACTTATCAAAAGATATTTTGCAGGCGGCAAGAGACATCGTGTCAGGCGAGGAACGAGCACTTGATATCGGCAGTTTTAATGGGAGATATTTCTCCTATGTTGCATCATTTGGTGCGTTTACCAAAGCTTCCTACGAAGCGCCGCAAAGTATCAAAAATGCTCTGGGACATTTAGCATATATTTTGGAAGGAATTAAGGATATTCCATCCATTAAGCCTCTCAGGTTGTGGCTGAAAATGGAGCAGGGCATCTATGGGGGTGATTATCTCTTTGGTGCAATTTGTAATTCCACTTCTGTGGGAGGTCTTTTAACTCTTGCAGATGATTTGGTGGATATGAATGATGGTCTGTTCGAGGTACTTCTCATTAAGGCGCCGTCTAACATTTTAGAACTAAATCAGATTTTGTTAGCACTGACTACACAGAATTACAGTTCGCCAATGCTGTCCTTTTTCAGCAGCGGTAAGCTGGAAATTACTGCGGACAAAGATATGCCTTGGACACTGGACGGGGAATATCAGGAAGGCTGTGAGACTATTGAGATTAAGAACATACAAGGCGCCATTCGGTTGATTGTGCCGAGGAGGTAAGAGGGTTGCTATGAAAAGAGGGTTTGTGATTAAGGAATACGGTCATGTGCTGCTAATTTTGTATGTGCCAGTTTATTTGGTTGGATTTTTTCTAATGGAGCAGTGTGTGCCGGAGACGGCGGACTATTGGGTGTCCTACTGCTTTCTAGATGATTTGATACCATTTAATGAATGGTTTATTATACCTTACTGCCTGTGGTATCCGCTTTTGTTTGTGACGGGATTTTGGCTTTTATTGCGTGATGTGCAGGGTTTTAAGCTGTACATGTATTGCATTATTATCGGCTTTACTGCAAGTATTATATTTTGTCTGATTTTTCCTAATGGACAGGATTTGCGGCCGGAGACTTTTCCTCGGGAAAATCTTCTGACGCAGGTAGTTCGGCTGATTTATGAAGCGGATACGAATACAAATGTGATGCCCAGCGTTCATGTAGAGGGTGCTATTTTTGCAGCTATGGGAATTTGTACCACAAAGTCGATTGAATCTATGTCGGTAAAGGTAACAGCAGTTGTGATTGCAGGACTGATTTGTATGGCTACCTGCTTTGTGAAACAGCACTCGATTTTAGATGTGTGTGCAGCAATCGTACTATGCGTGATTATTTATTCTATTTTGAGAATAAATATGAAATACAAAACTGTAAATTCTTAAGAAATATTAAGAAATATTAAATCACCATAAACGTTGAAATTTAAACGTTTATGGTGATTTTTGTTTGTGAAAATTGTGTGAAAAAACCGTATAAAACTTGACTTTTTGATGCATATAAAGTAGGATAATAGCTGTGAGACAATTGAAAAACATGAAAAGGAAATAGTATTATGTCAAATCATTCTATGACGAGAGTCAATACTAAAATCAAAAGGGTGTTTAAAGCAACTGCCTCAGTTCTATTGATTATGTCCATGATGTTCACGGTTGTATTTGGTTTTACTGGTACGGCTCATGCGGCAGATCAGTTTGAAACCGAGTTATGGGCGGTCGTAATTGGAGATGAAGAAGTATTATATGTGGATTCTGAAGAATCTGCCAATCAGGTAATAGAGGGGTTATCGAATTATTACCTGTCCAAGGGCTCCAATGTACTGGAAGTACAGTTTGACCCTATCATTGAAATCAAGAAAATTACAGCCTACATTGATGAAGAGTTTTCGGCATTCAGTAGCAATGCCAGAACAATAGATGTGGAGGAAGCCATTGCTAAACTCAGCGAAGGTAAGGTGGAATATTACGTTTATAAGACAGAGGAAGGGGATACGCTGAAATCCATTGCAAAAGAAAAGGGAATTTCTGCGAAGAAGCTGGCGTCTTTGAACTTTGGTGAGTATGACACCGATGAGACTATCAAAGAGGGCACGTATATGGTACTGTATTCAGAGGTTCCATATGTAGAAGTAACGACGGTGGAAGAAATTATATCTACGAAGTCAATTGACTATAACACTGTTTATAAGAAGACAAGTTCTTTGACCAAGGGAACACAGAAGGTGAAGACCAAGGGCGTTAAAGGCAAGCAAGCAGTGACGGAAAAAATCACCAAGGTAAATGGCGAGGAAACAAATAGTGAGTTGATTTCTAAGCAAACTATCAAGAAACCAGTGGACAAGGTTGTACTGAAGGGTACAGGTTCTGTTACGGCAAAAGCTGGCAAGACTTTTGATTTTGTCGAAGGTTCTGAGGTTGTAGAATATGCGAAGCAGTTTGTTGGGAATCCTTATCGTTACGGTGGGACTAGCTTGACAAACGGAGCTGATTGTTCTGGATTTGTATATGCTGTGTATAAGCACTTTGGCATTGATTTGCCACGGACTGGGCAGTCTGGTGTTGGAAAAGCAGTTTCTTATAAAAACGCAAAGAAGGGCGATATCCTGATTTATTCCGGGCACGTTGCTATTTATGCAGGAAACGGCAAAGCAGTTCACGCAGTGAATGAAAGACTGGGAATCAGAGTTACCAGTGCAACTTACACAGGTCCGATTATTGGCGTGAGACGCATTCTTGACTAAGAGCAAGAGAAGGATTAAAGAGAATCATGAGTTTAATAGAACGAATTAAATCAAAAAAATATTTGATTGCAGGGATAGTTATCCTTGCAATCACTGTTTCAGCCGCATTTTGCGCATCCACAATTAAAGCTAATGCCAGCGAAGATTACTGGGATGTAAAGATTGGCGAAAACACAGTTGCGGTGCTTACATCTGAATCAGCAGCAAAGCAGGTAATTCGTGCGGTAAAGAATCACTATGTGCAAGAGGGGGCTATTGTAAAAGCCATCGAATGCACACCGGAAATGACTGTAGAGATGAAGGCTTACAAGGTTTCAGAAAAACCAGCAGTATCTGACGTGGATGAGGCGGTAGACTATATTCTTTCCGGAACAAAAGAAAAACTGACGTATACTGTAAAGAGCGGCGACAGCCTCTGGAGTATTGCGCAGAACTATGACTTCACAGTGGAAGAGGTCATGGAAATGAACCAGGACAATGACTTTTCTACGATGTATCCGGGAGATGAGATTCGGCTCTATGAGATGAAGCCGATGGTAGACGTTTTCGTAACGCAGGAAATTACTTCGGAAAAAAAGATTAAGTTTAGAACTGTCAAAGAAACTTCTTCAGAAGTTTTAAAGAATACAACGGTTGTAAAGCAGGAAGGCACCTATGGTAAGAAAAAGGTTACCGAACTGGTGACTTCCAAAAATGGCATTGTTACAGAGACCGAGGAAATCAACTCGGAAGTGATTAAAAAACCGAAAAAACGGATTGTTGTAAAGGGAACCGGTGTGCTTGCTGCACCGACTGGTGGTAAAACTTATCAGGGAAATGGTTCTGCAATTGCAAATTATGCGCTTCGCTTTGTGGGTACACCGTATGTGTACGGCGGCAGCAGTCTGACGCAAGGTGCAGATTGCTCAGGCTTTGTTCTTGCGGTCTATAAGTATTTTGGAATTACCATGGCGCATGATGCTGGTGCAATGAGAAACTACGGAAAGGAAGTTTCTCTCAGCGCGGCGATGCCGGGAGATTTGGTCTGCTATTACGGGCATGTAGCGATTTATATCGGCGGCGGGCAAGTTGTCCATGCGGTCAACGAAGGCATGGGTGTTGCGGTAACCGGCGTAAGCTATACAGGACCAGTTATCTGTGTGAGAAGAATTGTAGAATAAATTAAATACGCAAAAATGCAATATGAGGCAGATTCTTAGGAATCTGCCTCTCTACTTTTTAAAAGCCCATGACTGGAACGTTTTCCTGCGTTCTGCTGACATGGATTTGTATCATACAACATAAGAAAGAGACTGAGTCCGACACAATAGGACATTACATCTTCTTTTCAAGGATTTTGTATGCAACGAGAAATATAATCAGTTCCACATACACGCCTGCAAGAATCAGCATGGATGGCAGGATATAGTTCAGTGCAGTGAGTACAAAGATGAGAACTGCAGAGAAAAGAACAGAACCAAAGGCAGCCCAGGACATGGCATAGCGGGTAATCTGCACATTTCTCTCGTCGTTTCGCTCTATTTCACGCTGTTTCCTCTTTTCGGCAGAGCCAAAGTGGCAGCGAAGGGTATTCAAGACACCGATGGCAAGAAAAGCACTGCCCATGCCGGTGAACATACCTGCCAGCATCTGCAGATGATGTACATCCTCTGGGGTAATATAGGAATA
Organism: Senimuribacter intestinalis; assembly: GCF_943192965.1. Classification (NCBI taxonomy): domain Bacteria; kingdom Bacillati; phylum Bacillota; class Clostridia; order Peptostreptococcales; family Anaerovoracaceae; genus Senimuribacter; species Senimuribacter intestinalis. Next base: position 15,832 of record NZ_CALPCF010000012.1, on the reverse strand, counting down.
CCAAATCCCAAAGGCGATAGCAACGACACCGGCAATGATTAAAATAAGATTGAACACGGGATTATCTTTCCCCAATATTTTACACAGCATAGTTTTATTCCTCCTCATAAATAAAGATATCTTCGATAGACAGCTTAAAGTATCTGGCGATTTTAAATGCAAGCAGTATAGAGGGATTATATTTCCCGTTTTCCAGTGAACTGATAGTTTGGCGAGAAACTTCCAATGCCTTTGCCAGTTCATCCTGCTTGATCCCCTTAGTCGTACGAATTTCTTCTAGACGGTTTTTCATATAGTAACTCCTTTTGAATCCGCATGTAAAGCTAGCTTTACATAGAGTATACGATATTGAGAAGGATATGTCAAGTAAACTTTACAATTTTTCTCCGCCGTGAAAAAAATCACTGTAATACCTTCAAAATATTTTAGAAGGGCAGGTATGGATCTGCCTGGGGAAAGGTTTCAAAGATTGCTAAAAGACATTGGCAATGACAGCACTGACCAGAGAGATGTCATAGACGCGGCTTGGCATATCATCTTTGTTTCCAACTTGGATGATGCTGAATACTCTATTTTTCTTACTCAAAATAATCCTCCTTATAAAATAGCCCGGTCTGATGACCGGGCTGAAGTATATCTTCATAATGAATTTTGCGAATTAGATAACTCTGATTTTGATTACACCTTCAGCAGAAGGAACATTTGCAACAGCTTCGGCTACATTAGCCAGTACGTAGCCGTATGCGCCGCGAACATTGCCGGAAATTGCAGTAACTTTATAGTTTGCAAGTAAATCAGAGGCCAGCTTCAGCGGATTTTCAACGCCCTTGGTTGCAATGGCAACTCTGCAAGCACACGCTTTTGCACCTAAGTTTACAGCAGGGAAGTTTACTGAGTTTACAATATTTCCATTTTCGATATAATCCATGGTCTGTTCTACCGCCATGGTTGCACAGTTGTCTTCTGCTTCAGCAGTAGATGCGCCAAGGTGAGGCAGACAGATAATATTTTCCTTGTTCAGTACACCGTCTGTTGGGAAGTCGGTCACATATTTGCCGAGCTTTCCTGCTTCTAAAGCAGTCAGCAGGTTAGCTTCGTTTACTAGCTTATCTCTGGAGAAGTTGAGCAGGATTGCACCGTCCTTCATCAGTGCGAACAGTTCTCTGTTGAACATGCCTTTTGTAGAATCCATAGCAGGAACATGGATGGATATGTAATCACACAGAGGGAGTAGATCTTTGACATCTTCTTTAACTTCTATGCAGGAGCACAAATTGTGCGCTGCTTTCACGCTGAAATATGGGTCGTAGCCAATTACTTTCATGCCTAAATCAGCGGCGGCGTTAGCAACCAGCACGCCGATAGCGCCAAGACCGACAACTCCGAGAGTTTTTCCCTTTATTTCAGTTCCTGCAAACTGACTCTTTCCTTTTTCAACTGCTTTACCTACATTTTCGGTCAGGGTCCCCGCCCATGCGATGCCTGCAGGAATATTTCTGGCAGCAAGGAACAATCCGCCTAGCACCAGTTCTTTTACAGCGTTGGCATTAGCACCTGGCGTGTTGAAGACAACGATACCTGCGTCAGCGCATTTCTCAAGGGGAATGTTATTGACACCCGCACCTGCTCTTGCAATGGATAAAAGACTTTCAGGCAGCTGCATCTCGTGCATGTCCTGACTTCTTACCAGAATACCGTTTGCCTCAGAAATATCGTCAGAGACTGTATATTTATCAGAAAGGTGGGCAAGTCCCACGGGGGATATTTTATTTAAGGTTCCAATTTTGTACATGTAAAAGTACCTCCTAATGTATTTTCTAATTTAGAAAAATTATAACACCTTACCGCTTTACTTTCAAGGATTAAAGTGTTATAATAAGAAAATATTCGTTCTTATGTGGGCTAAGTGCAAATTTTGCTTTTGGCTGCGTAAGATAAATTCAAAAAACTAATGGAGGGCGACGAAATGACAAAACCAAATCGTGTATTTAACTTTTCCGCTGGTCCATCGATGTTACCACTTTCTGTCATCGAGGATGCAGCAGCTAACTTGGCTGATTATAAAGGTTGCGGCCAGTCAGTAATGGAAATGAGTCACCGTTCAAAAGAGTTTGGAAAGATCATCGAAGATGCAGAAGCTAACTTAAGAGAAATCATGAATATCCCTGATAACTACAAAGTTATGTTTTTACAAGGTGGAGGAACTCTTCAATTTGCAATGGTGCCATTAAACCTGCTTAGAGCCTCTAAAAAGGCTGACTACGTAGTAACAGGATCCTGGGCAAAGAAAGCATACCAGGAAGCTTGTAAATATGGGGATATTCGCGTAATTGCAAGTTCAGAAGAAGATACTTATACATATATTCCGAAATTCTCGAAAGACGATATCAGACCGGATGCAGACTATGTCTATGTCTGCTACAACAATACTATCTACGGAACGCACTTTAATGAGGTGCCTGATACAGGCGATATTCCGCTGGTAGCCGATATGTCCAGCTGTATTTTGAGCGAAGAAATTGATGTCAGCAAGTTTGGACTGATCTTTGCCGGCGCACAGAAGAACGTAGCGCCTGCAGGTGTAACTATCGTTATCATCAGAGAAGACCTGCTGGGATTTGCAGATGAGAAAGTACCGACTTATTTGGACTACAAGATTCATGCGGATAAGGATTCCATGTATAATACACCGCCATGCTTCCCGATTTATATTGCTGGTGAAGTATTCAAGCTAATCAAAGAGATGGGCGGAGTGCCGGCAATGCACGCGGCGGATGTTGCCAAAGCAGAGAAGCTTTATAACTATATCGACAGTAGCGCCTTGTTCAAAGGTCCTGTAGCGAAGGAAGACCGCTCCCTGATGAACGTGGTATTTGTAACAGGTGATGCAGAACTGGATAAGAAGTTTGTTGCGCAGGCCAAGGAAGAAGGCATGGTAAACCTGAACGGTCACAGAACTGTAGGCGGTATGAGAGCCAGCATTTATAATGCGATGCCGATGGAAGGTATTGATAAGCTCATCGCATTTATGAAGAAGTTCGAAGAAGAAAACAAATAAAGTATGCAGAAGGAACTGTTTCAAAATTAGTTTTGCTTCTTTTGCACCATTTTCCTTAAAAATACCGAAAATGGTGCATTTTTTAGAATGTAAAACCGACATTCTGCATCATTTATGGTGAAATAGAGGCTTATGGTGCGGATTTTCTTGATTGGGCTTTAAAATGAACCATAATTCTGGATTGAAATGGAATATTATGGAGAATTCGATTCCGGATTTGATGTTTACAGTTTCCAGATGAAAGCGAATTAGCAGTAATTATAGGTTTTTGTGCACCATTGTTCTCGTTTTCGGATAAAATGGTGCAAGTATCGTTTCTATTTTGAGACAGTCTTTTGCGTTAAAAATAAAAGGAGTAAATCGATGAAATATTTAATTTTGGTTCCCGATGGGGCAGGTGATGAGAATATCGAACAGCTGGGCGGAAAGACGCCGCTGGAAGTTGCCAATATGCCTTTTATCGACGGACTTGCGGCAAAGGGAGAAATCGGCATGGTAAGAACCGTGCCACCCGGCATTGCACCAGGTAGCGATGCCGCCAATCTTGCGGTAATGGGTTATGATCCTACGGTCTATTTGACCGGTCGCTCACCACTAGAAGCTGCCAGCATCGGTATTGAGATGTCTGATACTGATGTAGCATACAGAGCGAATATCATTACACTTTCCGGCGAAGGCGCTTATGAGGATTTAATCATCAAAGATCACAGCTCGGGCGATATCACTACAGCAGAAGCAGATCAGTTGATTCAGGCGGTAAATGAGGCTTTTGCTGATGATGAAAAACTGTTTTATACCGGAACCAGCTATCGGCACTGTCTGATTGTACATAACGGTGAAACTGGCTTTGACCTGACACCTCCTCATGATGTGCTGGATCAGAAGGTAGGAGATTATCTGCCGAAAGGTGTAGGCAGCGAGTTTTTGACAGAGATGATGAGAAAAAGCTACGGGATATTAAAGGATCATCCAGTCAACAAGGCACGCATCGAAAAAGGACTGAACCCGGCTAACTCTTTGTGGATTTGGGGTCAGGGCAAGAAACCGCAGCTGTCTTCTTTCTACGATAAATATCAGATTACAGGAACTGCCATCAGTGCAGTCGATTTGATTAAAGGCATTGCAATCTGTGCAGGTCTTGACTCTGTTGATGTAGAGGGGGCGACTGGAACGCTCCACACTAATTTCGCTGGAAAGGCAGAAGCAGCTATCAGAGAATTTAGAGACGGCAAGGATTTTGTCTATGTCCATCTGGAAGGTCCTGATGAATGCGGACACCAGGGGGATATGGAAGGAAAAATTCAGTGTCTTTCCGACATCGATAGTAAAGTGCTGAAGCCGATTGTGGAGGCTCTTCGTGCTGATGGTGAGGATTTCAAAGTACTGGAGGTTCCTGACCATAGAACGCCTCTTGCAATCAGAACCCATTCATCTACGCCGGTGCCATACGTAATTTACGACAGCAGAAATGAAAAAACGGAAGACAGCAGTCGTCAGTTTAACGAAAAGGCAGGCATCGCAGCAGGTACTTATTTTGAAAACGGATTTGAGCTTGCGGATTATTTCTTTAAAAATTAAAAATTCTATCGAAGCAGTCAGCGGTGGGAAATTCCTGTCGCTGATTTTTTTATAGAGAAAGGCAAGTTGGCTATTCAAAAACGCATGGATTCATGTTAGAATAAATTTAGAGATAAAGATTTTAATAAGGTGGGTATATGATGGAGACTCAAAAAAATCACTTATGGAGAAATAAGGCACGAAAGGCGGCGGCGGTGCTGCTTTCTTTTTCTTTGCTTTTTACAGCGGTAGGTACAGGCAGTGCTGTTTACGCCGCGGAAAAACCGGAAAGACCCGAGATCAGCGCAAAGAGCGGCATTGTCATTGACGGAGAAACTGGCATTACTATTTATTCTAAAAACCCTCACATCAGACGGGACCCCTTGAGCACCACCAAACTTTTGACCTGTATGGTGGCACTGGAGCATTTATCGCCGAAGGATACGGTGACCGTAACAAAATGGGCGGCAAACACCGGCGGCTCGACAGCCTATTTAAAGGCCGGAGAAAAGGTAAAAGTCAAAGACTTGATTTATGCGGCTCTTTTGCCATCGGGCAATGATGCGGCTGTGGCACTGGCTCATGGTGTATCTGGATCTAAGGCTAAGTTTGCAGTGCTTATGAATCAGAAGGCAAAGGAACTGGGCTGTGTGGACAGTCACTTTTCAAACCCCCATGGATGGAAAGCAAAAGATCACTACGCTTCCGCATATGATATGGCAAAGATTGCAAAGGCTGCCATGGAGGTAGATTTAATTAGAACAGCATGCAGCACGGAAATGTATAAAATGTCGAAAACCAATAAACATAAAGCGAGATACATATCTACGACTAATTATTTGGTTGCGGGAAAGAAATACCCAAAATCTGGGGTTTTTGCAGGAAAGACCGGCACCTGGGATGGCAAAAATGCGTCACTGGTTTCAGCCTGTCAGCGGAAAGGAAAACTGGTCTACGCAGTAGTGCTGAAAGATACTACTGGCGGAAGATACACATCGACCAATAGAATTTTGAATTACAGCTACAAAAAACTGACATGGCAGGCTGAGAAAGAGAATTGATAAACTATGAGTAATGCATTGAAGAAAACATTATCTATACTGATTGTCATGATACTGCTGTTTTTTGCAGAAGCGCATGTCTTTGGCGCACAGGTGGAAAAACCGGATGTGACGGCAGGAGGCGCTATTGTATATTGCCAGAATACAGGAGAAGTTGTTTATTCTAAGAATATGAACAAAAAAATTGCTCCGTATAGTGTAACCAAGCTGATGACGGTGCTTCTCGCAGTGCAGAATCTGCCTTTAGACAAAGAAGTAACTATTTCTCACGCGGCGGCTTCCCAAAAAGAGGCTTCCATGAATTTAAAAGCAGGAGAGGTTTTAACCGTAAAAGATTTGATTTACGGCGCGCTGCTGCCGTCGGGCAATGATGCTGCTTATGCTCTTGGCGAGGCAGTATCTGGAAACATGAAGGATTTTGTTAAGCTGATGAATAAGACGGCTGTAAACATCGGCTGCGAAAACACCCAGTTTAAGAATCCAAATGGTATGAAGCAAAAAGGTCATCACACTTCAGCCTACGACATGATGCTGATAACTAAGACCGCATTGTCTAACGATGTTATCAGAAAGGCGGCAGGAAGTACTTCCTACACTGTAAAAAAGACCAATAAGAGCAAGGAACGAAACCTGAAGACGCATCTCAGTTTTTTAAAAGATAAGGATTCAGGCGTTTATGGTGGAAAGACAGGCTATTGGGATGCCAACAACTGCAGTATCGCTTTGGGCTACCAGAATGACGGACTGGAACTTTTTATTGTAGTGCTGGGAGATACGGCAGAAGAACGGACCAATGATGTAGAAAAACTGATTCGTTATGCCTGTGCTAAGGTAGAGGGTGTAAAGGTTATTGGCAAGGACAAAGAAAAAGGCAAGGTAAGAATCAAACACGGAGAAAAGACCAGTGTGGAGGCTTACACTGCAGAAACAGGTTATGCTTATTTGCCGAAAGAGGCGTCTAAGTCATTGGTTGCGACGCAGACTGTTATGCGCAGTGATATAGAAGCACCGGTTAAATCTGGAACTGTTGCAGGTAAGCTGGAAATCTATGTGGGTGATGAACTTGTTAATGAGGTCGACTTAATTATCAAAGAAGATATTGAAACTGGCTGGTTCACTTCTTATCTGGGTATTTCCAATTTGGCGGCAGTTTTAATCGGCATTTTTATCGTTGTGGCAGCTGTAGCTTATGTCTGGATTTCTGCGGCAAGAGCTAGGGCACGCCGTCGCAAGAGAAGACTGCGCCAGCAGAAGGTGATGGAAATCGCTTTAGAGGAAATGCGAAGAGAACAGGAACATAAGGAAAGAGATTGGCGGTTCTGACATGTTTGATATCAAAGAGAATTTAAAAAAGCTCCCGGATTGTCCGGGAGTTTATATGCATAAGGATAAACTGGGTCAGGTTATTTATGTTGGAAAGGCGATTTCTCTGAGAAATCGCGTCAGACAGTACTTTCAGAGTGCGGCAAAGACCAACCCCAAGGTACGGGCGCTGGTTTCTCATATTGCAGAGTTTGAGTATATCACCTGCAGTACGGAGATGGAGGCACTGATTTTAGAGTGCAATTTAATCAAGAAGTATATGCCCAAATACAATGTGCTGCTGCGGGATGACAAGACCTATCCGTATATAAAGGTGACCACGACAGAGGATTTCCCCAGAGTTGTAAAGACGCGAATCATCGCAAAGGACGGCAATAAGTATTTTGGTCCCTACAGTGATGCAGGTGCAGTGAATCAGATCGTTGAGCTGCTCTCCAATATTTACTCGCTGAAAAGATGCAGCGCCAGAGAGTTTCCTGCAAGTCACAGACCTTGTTTGAATTTTCATATCAATCAGTGTCGTGGTGTCTGCGCAGGAAAGATCAGCCAAGCAGAATATAGGCAGCAGATTGACAAGGTGCTTGAGTTTCTCGGCGGAAAAGAAAAGCCGCTGCTTCGCAGTCTTTCGGAGAAAATGCAGGAGGCTTCGGAGAAATTGGAGTTTGAAGAAGCCGCCAAATATAGAGACTATATCTTGTCTATTGAGGCAATTTCCGAAACGCAGCGCGTTACCATGGTTCATGATAAGGATTTGGATGTGGTGCTGCCGGTCAAAGACCAGGAGAATTCTTTTATCGTACTGTTTACTGTCCGTGACGGTAAACTTTCCGGCAGAGAAAACTTTCAGATTCAAACTGGGGAAAACGATGCGAGAAGTGAAATGGTAATGGAATTTATCAAGCAGTATTACAGTCAGTGGGCTGTTGTGCCGCCGGAGATATTGGTAGAAGAGGAACCTGCTGACAAGGAACTTCTGGAAGAATTTTTGAGCAGGGATGGCAGAAAAGTACGGATTTTTGTGCCGCAGAAAGGGGAGAAGCGGGCACTTCTGAAAATGGCACAGAGCGATTGTATCGAAATGACTAAGACACTTTCACAGAAGGCAAAGCTTAACGAAGAAAAGCAGACGGCAGTACGGCAGCAGGTAGCAGATGTGATGCGGCAGGCAGGCTATATTCCGGAAGAAAAGAAGGCATATCGGATTGAGTCCTATGATATTTCCAACACTAACGGCGTGGATTCTGTCGGAGCAATGGTGGTCTTTGAAGGAACGAAACAGATTCGCAGGGATTACCGAAGGTTTAAGATAAAAACCATTGAAGGCCCTAATGATTACGGCAGTCTTCAGGAAATGATTTATAGAAGATTTAAGCGAGCGAAAGCAGGAGATTCGGCATTTGCAAAGCTTCCTGATGCAATTTTTATGGACGGCGGACAGGGACAGGTCACTGCAGCGAGAAAAGTACTCTTTGCGCTGGGGCTTGATATTCCGGTGGTGGGTATGGCAAAAGATGACAGCCACAGAACCAGAGCGATTGTTTTTGAAGACGGAAGAGAGATGGAACTTCGGGAAAGACCTATTCTATTTAAATATGTAGGAACTATTCAGGAAGAGGTGCACCGTTTCGCGATTGACTATCACAGAAGTCTGAGAAATAAAAATGCGATTCGCTCTGTCCTCGATAATATCAGTGGTGTAGGGCCGACCAGGCGCAATGCGCTTTTGAATCATTTTGAGTCCATCGACAATATCAAAAAAGCCTCCTTGGAACAGCTTTCAGAGGTTCCCGGCATCACAGAAACAATCGCAAAGAACATAAAAGAATATTTTAGTTGATAAATTTCAGTAATAATGGTATATTATTAAGATAGTGAAGAAACAATTGGAAGCCGGTACAGATTCCGGCGAAATGGAGGATTAATATGGCAGAGAACAAGAACAACATGCAGGACGAGGCTGATATCATCACTTTAGAGTTTGAAGACGGCGTTGAACTGGAATGTGAAATTATGGGTATTTTCGATCATGCCGGTAAAGATTACATTGCACTGATTCCATTGGATGATTCAGATGATGTTTATCTTTATGGATATAATGAAGTCGGTGAAGACGAGTTTGAACTGGTTGATATTGAAGATGAAGAACTGTTTAACAGTGTTGTACAGGAATTCGATGCAATCATGGCAGAAGCTGAATAAAGTACTGCCGACCGAAGGCTTGTAATTCATAAGAACCGCTTCTATGAGGCGGTTCTATTTTTTGCGTGTGCCTAAAGCAGGTACTGATAAAATAAGGAGAAGGACGATGAAAAAATATGATATCATCATCGCAGGTGCAGGAGCCAGCGGTGTTTTTATGAGCTATGAGCTGACAAAGCTTTCTCATAAGGCAAGTGTTTTAATGCTGGATAAGGGAGCGCCGCTTGAGAAGAGAGTCTGTCCGATTAAGACAGGCAAGACGAAAACCTGTGTGAAATGCAGTCCGTGCCATATTATGAACGGCTACGGCGGCGCAGGAACTTTATCTGATGGAAAGTACAATATCACGATCCAGTTTGGTGGTGACTTGCACAAATATGTCGGAATAGACGAAGCGCTGGAATTGATGGAGTATGTGGACAGCGTACTTTGTTCCATGGGCGGTTCTGAAGCTAAGCTTTATTCCACTGCCGATTCTGATTTGAAAACTCGCTGCCTGCAGAATAATCTTCATCTGTTGGAGGCAAAGGTACGCCATCTGGGAACGGACAGAAATATTGAAATTCTTGGCAGAATTTTTGACTATATTAAGGAAAGAATCGACACTCAGTTTTATACGACCATAGAGGATGTGGAGCGTGCGGAAGATGGCAGCTTTGTGGTGCATACCAATAAGGGCGATTTTACGTGCGACAAGCTGGTACTTGCAACAGGAAGATCTGGATCCAAGTGGATTTCTGGTGTTTGCGACAAACTGGGAATTGAGCAGAAAAAGAACCGGGTTGATATCGGCGTCCGTGTTGAACTTCCAGCTGAGGTATTTAAACATATTACCGATGCAGTTTATGAGGGCAAAATTGTCTATAAGACAGATCGCTACAATGATATGGTGCGAACCTTTTGCATGAACCCTTGCGGTGAGGTGGTATCGGAGAATACCAATGGTATTGTTACGGTCAACGGACACAGTTATGGAGACCCGTCTCTGCATACGGAAAACACCAACTTTGCGCTTTTGGTATCCAATACTTTTACCGAGCCTTTTGAAGATAGTAATGAATATGGCGAATCCATCGCTCGTCTTTCTAATATGCTGGGCGGCGGTGTACTGCTGCAGAGATTTGGTGATTTAGTTAAAGGGCGTCGCAGCAGTGCAAGGCGCATGGAAAAATGTTTTACCCGCCCGACCCTTGGAGCAACGCCGGGGGATTTGAGTTTGGTGATTCCAAAGCGACAACTTGATAGTATCATTGAAATGATTTACGCTTTGGACAAAATTGCGCCAGGAACGGCTAATGAAGATACGCTGCTTTATGGTGTAGAAGTCAAATTTTACAATTCTAAGGTGCGAGTTGATGAAAATCTGGAAACCTGTGTACCGGGGCTTTATGCCTTGGGTGATGGTTCTGGTGTGACACACTCTCTGTCGCAGGCTTCTGCCAGCGGGGTACATGTGGCAAGAATTTTAGCAGAGCAATATCGGTAAAACGTAGAGCTGCCACAGACTTACGGAAGAGTGTTTGCATCAAGATTGCCCTCAGGGTGATGGTTCACATAGAGATGCTAAAATGAATTACAGAACTTTACCCCTAGCTGGTTCAAAAAAAGGAAAATCTAACAGAGATTACAGTTAAAAGAGCAGTGGAGAACGACTTCTTTGTACTAATTTATTTGTATGAGGAGAAAATATAGGATAAAATCGGGTTGCGGAAACAATCCACTCCTTTTTAGCCTGATTTGTAGATATATTTTCCTTTTTTATGGCAAACAAAGGGTGAAGTTCTGTAATGATAAAAAATTTTTCAGTGAATGTATCAAGCTGACTGATGTTTGGCTCAAAGTAATGGGATTTGCTAGGGCAGGTTTATTCAGCGAAAGGAAATTATTCTCAGCTATAGTCAATGTATCAGGAAAAATACGAAGAAACTCCAAAAAAGTTAAAAATTTTACTTGCATTTTTTCTGTAGTCATGTATAATAGAATAGTCGGCAGGAACACAGCTGATAAAATTAAATATGCGGTCTTGGCGGAATTGGCAGACGCGCACGGTTCAGGTCCGTGTGGGAAACCGTGGGGGTTCGAATCCCTTAGACCGCACCAAAGAAATGTTGAAAATCCAACGGTTGTGACCGTTGGATTTTTGCTTGACTACATTTTGACTACATTTTTCTTATTCTTTGATAGAATTGCTCAAGTTTGTCAGATATATCTTTATCAGTGTTTCTAAAATAATATTCGTACACTTCTTGTGTGATTCTAGTATTGGTATGCCCTAATCTTTTTGAAACGTCTATAATCTGAACTCCAATAGATGAAAGGATTGCTGCATGTGTATGTCTTAAATCGTGTAAAGTTGTATCTCTTAATCCGTATCTTTTTAAAAATCGTTTGAACCAATGGTAAGTATTATGTGGGTGATGTGGCGTACCCTCTGCGACTGTGAATACATAGCCACTATCTGTATATTCCTCTCCTAAAACGATTTTATTATTTCTTTGATAAATTTGTAAGTCTTTCAGCATTTCCATAACAAAATCAGGAACAGTTATTATTCTTACAGAGCCTTCGGTTTTGGGAGTATCTTCTATTACACCATCGTTTGGCACCATGAGCCTGATTCTTTCGATATTTATAGTACTTTCGTTAAAATCTATATCTTCCCAGCGCAAACCCATAGCCTCACCTATACGCAATCCAGTAAATAGTATTAACAGAATGGCAGTTGCATGACATTTCCCGGTATTGGTGTCTTTTTCTTTGAATAATAGAGAGATTAAGTCGGCAATTTCATGTTCTTTATAGAAATCCTTTTGAATTTTATATTTCTTAGTAGATTTAGGAACTTTTACGTGTTCGCAGGGGTTCTTTTCAAGTAAATCCAAATCCTCAATGGCGTATTTGTAAAGTGTACTTAGTAAAGATAAGGCATTTTTTATAGTTTTTGGAGACAGTGGTTCTCCTGTCCTAAGATTCTTTCCGTTCTCGGATAATTCCTTCACCCAATTACGAATTTGAACCTTTGTAATTTTACTAATTTGTCGATTCCCAAAAAAATCTTTTATCTGGTTGTTGTAAATAGACTCATAGCGTCTTGCAGTCGAAACCTTAAGCTCTGTACTAATATTACCGTTGTGAGCCATAAAATCATTGAATAGAGCGTTTAAGGTTGTAGAGTCGCTTGTTGATACCTTGCCATTGATTATGTCAGCGAGGAACAAAGCTGCATCCTCTTTTAACTTTTTTTCCGAAACATAATCAACCTCTCTGTAATAGCGACAAGGGGAACCGTCAAACTTTTTTCCACGGGTTATAGTGATTTGTACTTTTCCGTTATTTCTATGCTTAAAACTTGCCATATAAACCTCCATTTTGGGTGCAAAAATACCCCAGCGCCAACTGGGGCTGTTTTTGTTGATTAATTTTTATTCGCTTTTTAAAGATTCCTCACATACGCCGTATACATAGTCCTGATAATCCCAGAAATCTTTTATTGTATTTCCATTGATAGGGTCTATTGCGCCTAGAGCATCATCATAAGAATCCAATCCAAGCCATTCAGAAGCGAGATAACAGTACTTATCTTTTAAAGTATAACTCATTAGGTCTATAGATAAATCTTCTTCTGCTTTTTGGATGAATTCTTCGCAGTTATTCCATCCAAACAAAATAGCCAAATCATTGAAGTTATCGTGTGCTCGTCGGGTTTCTTCAATTGTGAATACTTCGGTTGAATCAATGTATGAACTCCCGTCTGTATCAGGCGTATTAGTAGTAAATGCGGGTTGTAACATGCAATAGAGTCCACCACTTAATAATACAGTAATGGAAATCAATGCAATTAACTGTTTAAAATAAATTTTGGTGTTAGGAAAGGCATCTTGATTGAAAAAGAATAATCTTTTTTCAAAGTACAGCAGGTTTAATGCCGAAAATACTATTCCTGCAACAAGTGAACTTGCAAGGTATGAATCATCTTGCAAGTAGTTCTCCAGATTAGAAAACGTTCTTAAAACAGGGAGCATAGCCAAATACAATATATTTACATAATATGCCCGTTTAGAAAATTTCCTAAGAGAGAAAGTTAAATAAATTGGAAGGATAACCATTGCAATGTCAAAAGCCAAAAGCATGAGCATTAGAACAGACAAATATCCCCCCATAGACAATAACTCCCCAGCACCATCTTTGGATAGTTCCAATATAGTGGCTATTCCTCCTGAAATAGCACTTATAATTAGCCATACATTGATATAGAATGAGAACCAAGCCATTTTAGGTCTTTTTAAACTTGAATCAGGATGAGGGGATACAAAATCGCTAGATGGCTCAGTGGTATTGCTTTCATTTTGAATTGACTCTTTCTCAAACTCAGCGGCATCTTTTGCAAAACATTCAGCAGCCAGAATCGCATCATAATACATTCTTTTGTCTGGATCTGAAAGTACTTCATAGGCTTCATTAAGTTTTGCAGTGATTTCATGTGCAAATTCTGGGTCACCTGTATAAACATCAGGGTGATATTTGCGCAATAAACCCTTATATGCCATTTTTATAACTTCATCTGAGGCATCTTCCCTAATTTCAAGTAATTCGTAATAGTTCATTGGCATATCCTTTCAATAATATTAACGTTTATATCGCAAACTCGTATTTCGACTTGCGAACTTCCTTTTCTACTTCATCAACTCCAACTTCTTTTGCTTTATCAAAATCAGCCTCTAAAATATGTAGCTGCTCATGATAACAGGCAAGCCTTTGACGCTCGTCCGAAAGACGGGTGTTTAAAACAATGGTATAAAACGGCTCTCCATTGTCATCAAGATTAGCAACCGTGTAACCATCTATATCACACGGTAAGTTTTGATAAATGACTTTGCTGTTCATTTCATCACCTTCTTAATCCTTTGTCATTTGTTGAATCATGTTATTTATAGCTTCAATGCTTTCTTTGGAAACATTGCGGCTAGCTTTGAATAATACCTTTAGTTCTGGTCGAGTTGCCATCTCCTGCGCCATCTCAGATACTTCTGGGTCAAAGTAGTAACTCTCTGCCTCTTCTCCGGTAAGCAAATAATCTGTACTTACATTTAAGTAATCAGCAATGTCTGAGATGTATCTTGATTTTGGTTCACTTCGCTGATTTCTCCATTGACTTACTGATGACTTATTTACCCCAATATATTCAGCAAGTTTAGAGTCAGATAATTCCGGAGATGCATCTATTAAGTCGCATATTCTCTTTGAAATTTCAAACATATTGTACCTCACAAAAAAAGTTTACAAAAAACAACTTTTGCTATTGACAAGTTTAGAATGAACAACTATAATAGAGATAAAGTTAAGAAAAGACAACGAAATCCTAACTTTATGGTATGCACTAGTTGCTTTTTGTGATTATAGTAAATTTAGAATAGCATACTAGTTGTGATTTGTCAACTAATAATGAGAGGAGGAATCTGATTTGTATGAGAAATTTGAACTACTATTGAAAAATAGAAAACTTTCAACTTACAAAGTATGTAAGGAAACTGGCTTGAACAAATCCATGTTTAGTCACTGGAAAGCGGGACGATATGCTCCGAAAGTAGATAAGCTTAAAATTCTTGCCGATTACTTCGGCGTATCAATTGAATACTTTTTGGAGGAGTAAGAAAGGAACGGAAGTGAATGGAAAAGAACCAAATGCCCGTATATTACTCCGCAAAACAGGTGCTTAACATTTTAGGCATCTCAATGTCGACTTTGCAGCGGATACAAAATCGGGGAGAAATAACCCCAGAGTGGGCGGGAGGGCAGCGGAGATACTCAATACAGGAAATCGAAAGATACCTTAAGGAGAACAGTAAGAAACATAAAGAAAGAGGTAGAAACGATGAAAGAATTTAAACCAGGAGGAAAGTACTACAAGAGCAACCTACATGTTGCCCTAGCCCTTATAGGATTTATATTTGGAACGGTAGGCGCTTATGCAGCATTGTGTGCGCTGATGGCATTTTGAGGAGGAAAACAAATGATTAAAGCAACATCAACTAAAACAGACATTCACATCACAATTGAAGGAACAGCTTCGGACATTATGTGTGAATTAGGAGAAACCATTTCAGCTGTATATGGCTTATTTAAAAAGGAAATTGATGCTGATAACGCAAAGCGAGAACTCTCATATTTAACGGAAAAAGCAATTCTCAAGGCAGAAAAAGAAGCGGAGGAAGCGGTGACTGAAAATGAAGGGTAAAGAAAAAGCGCCCGAAGGCGCAATCATAAAAAACCA
The DNA here is from genome assembly GCF_943192965.1 of Senimuribacter intestinalis. Taxonomy (NCBI): domain Bacteria; kingdom Bacillati; phylum Bacillota; class Clostridia; order Peptostreptococcales; family Anaerovoracaceae; genus Senimuribacter; species Senimuribacter intestinalis. Next base: position 363 of record NZ_CALPCF010000012.1, on the reverse strand, counting down.
ACCTGATGATACCACAAAAATGATGGTGTTGTCAATGCTAACCAATAAGCCGCAGGATAGATTCACACTGGCGGCGGCAATCGGAATCAATGAGAGAACCTTTAGAGAAGCTGTTCGGCAGCTGCGGCGTGAAGGTTATCAAATCATATCCGAGTCAAGAGGACACGGATACCGGCTGGGAACAAAGAAAGAAGCCAAGGTAATGGCGCGGGAACTCCGCAGCCGGGCATATGACATGCTAAGAACAGCAAACGCTATGGAATCCCAACTTGACGGACAAGTAACGATGGAAGAGGTGATGTAATGCTTTGGTGTGAAAACTGCAAAAAAGCGGTAGAACCGCAAGAAATGGTTACATACGAC